>NZ_JAUBUG010000007.1:0-82671 GCF_036705345.1 Microcoleus sp. B3-D2 | reverse complement strand
TTATGAACAATCTCTGGAACTTGAGGAAAAGATTGGCAATGTTCAAGGGAAAGCTGCTAGTTTGCACCAACTAGCAGAAATTTATGCCGATCAAGGGGAAGTAGCCCGGGCGATCGCACTTTATGAAGAATCTCTCGAACTTAAGGAACAGAGTGGCAATGTTCAAGGGAAAGCTGCTACTTTGCACCAACTAGCAGGAATTTATGCGGATCAAGGGGAAGTAGCTAAGGCGATCGCATTTTATGAACAATCTCTCGAACTTCACGAAAAGATTGGCCATCTTCAAGGGAAAGCTGCTACTTTGCACCAACTAGCAGGAATTTATGCGGATCAAGGGGAAATAGCCAAGGCGATCGCATTTTATGAACAATCTCTCGAACTTCACGAAAAGATTGGCCATCTTCAAGGGAAAGCTGCTACTTTGCACCAACTAGCAGGAATTTATGCGGATCAAGGGGAAATAGCCAAGGCGATCGCATTTTATGAACAATCTCTCGAACTTGAGGAAAAAATTGGCAATGTTCGAGGAAACGCCGCTACTTTCGCCATGTTAGGACAGTTGTTGGCATCGCAGGGAGATTTTGACAAAGCCTTGAATTATTTACAGGAATCTTTGGACATTTTGCAGCATTTGCGATCGCCAGAGGCGGAAACAGTGAGGAAGATTATTGCTAGGGTTCAGCAGGTGGCTGGAGATTGATGGTGAGTTGGCAGTTTATACAATATTAAGCGCCTAACCGCTTTTTCAAAGCATCCAAAAAATGAACAGACCAATATTCAAGAAATCGGCTTTTCAGAGGTTTGATGAATTTATCCCAAGGATTGAGGTCAACAATATAATTACCGATTTTGATACCAATCGGCTCTAAATGTTTGCCTGGTATTTCCTGGTTCAATAAAGGCAACTTTCTATTACTTAGCTGTTGTATGAGCCAAAGTACATCGCTGTTTTTTTGTTGTTCGGGACTTTTGTTAATATCATTGGTAGAACCAGCAATATCATCTCGGTCGAAAGAAATTATTGCAGTCAAATTAAACAGAGAACTATTAGCAATAAAGCATTGAGTTTGTTCTCTGGTTGGTAGCACTCCTAAACGGAATTTATCTAACAGTTTTGCTAGCGATCGCACTGGAATAGCGCTCTCTGTATTGCTGATATCAGGAGCAATTAATAAGGACGGCTGGTCTTTAATTGAAGGTCGGTGGATGCCCAGGTTTTCGATTAATCTTTGAATCCGTTCGTAGTCAGGGCGCTCGCAGAATTTCTCCACAATATTTGGATACCGATCGTCGCTTAAAAATTCTAAAAGAGCAATATACTTGCATCCCAGACTGTGACCAACCCAAAAATAACTCGATGGTTCTTGATAAATTTCGCTTTCATAGCCTAATCTTTGAGCAATTTCGGTCAGTTCTGTTCTCAGTATCTCCTGCTCTTTTAATAACCCAATAGCGATCGGCCAGTGACGAAAAGTAAATCTAAATGGCAAAGCAACTACGGTATAACCTTCTTCAAACAACTGCTGTAAAAAATATCGATAAAACAAAGTTGGCAAACTACCAAAAAAAGTTCCACCAATAAATTGAACAACACCTTTGGGCTGCGGATGAACAGCCACCCAACTAAAAGAAACAGGCTGAAATTTAAATGAGTTCGACATTTGAATAAAGCTCAGTGAGTGTATAAGTAGGCTTAATTAAACGTAATCAAACGTAAGGTGGGCATTGCCCACCCTACAGTTACTTACCCTTTAACAGTTCTAGCCGCGAGACATTCTGACAGGAATATCGAATTTATCCATCACTGTATTTAGCTCTTTCAAATTCACATCATTGGCATCGAGTTGGGCCAGCAGTTGCACTAGCAGTTGAGCTTTTTCTGAATTGTCTGGTTCCAAAGTAGCCAAGTCCAAATTACCGTTGCGTAACTCTTCCAAAATTGGGCCAACAATTGGTAAATCGATGATAATTGGTTTACCTGGTTCAGGGGTAATCTCGTTCAAGCCTTTTCCACTGGCGATCGCTAAAGTGTAATTAATTTGATCGAAGTCTGGTAAAGTGGGAGTTTCTGATGGGAAATCGTTTGGCAAGAAAGTACCGCGAATTTCGGGATTCAATAACACCTTGACTGGTTTCTTGCTTTGGGGTACAGGCTTTGGAAAGATGGAGCGCGCTGGCACAAATAGCGAGACATAGCCACGCACTTCCAACAAACCTGGAGTCAGAGTTTTTGGCAGAATGGGCAACAATTGAACAGATGCAGTTTTGTGAGCGGGTATTGTAAAAAATGCGCGATATACCTTCGGTTTCCCTGGCTGCTGAGTCAGAGGTACCTCGATGTTAGTGCCTTCAACGTCAACAACTAAGAAAGCGTTGTTGAGCAAGATTTTATTAGGATCAGCCGGCACGGGCAAGCTGATGGTAAACTCAATCCGATATCGCAAGTCGATCGCTTCGAGATTGGAGATGGTGAGAAAGTATCCCTGAACGATTCGACGAGCCACTGGGATGAGTTGTGGAGGGATGCCCATCACAGGTGCGATCGGTGCGGTGAGGATTTCAAAGGTGGAAACTTCCATGTTTGTGTCCGAGTAATTGAACTTTTAGCTTGGGTTATTTAGCCGGAAAATTTTGTTTCTGTTTTTCCGTGGCTATATCTATGAATAACTGCCCGTCGAGGTTGGTTAACAGTCGCTTTTTCTGGTGACACTCATTTGAGTTAACTCAAATGAGTGTCGCTTGATTGTGCGACTTGACAATTTAAAATTTTTTGTTAAAGCGCACAGGAACACGGCTCGGGAATTTAATTTATCCTCGTGTATGTGAAGATGAAAAGAAAATATCGAATTGATTATCAGGGCGATCGCACATTAATCTGTTGGTATAATCCCCCTTTAATGGGTCCGGCGCGATCGAAAAGCTCAAAACACCTACACAAAACGTTACATATTTGTTACCATCGGGACGAGCCTATCCTCGGCAGCCTCTCTATTAACCTTCTAAACTAACCACTATGAGTCAACCTCCCTCAGCAATTCCCGCCTCCGAAGAGTCCGCCGAAACCCAGACAGCGCCGACTAACACTGCACCTCCACCTAGTTATGTCAAACTGGCGATGCGGAACATGGTTCGCAAGCGGGCGACTTCTCTGTTTCATTTTGCTTTGACAGCGGCGGGACTTTTAGGCGTACTCGTCGGTTTGGCTTTTCTCGATCGCTATTTCAATTCTTAATAGGGGATTCCAACAATCAGCCTCTAATTTCTGGTGATGTTTTTGATCTTTCTTAATCGGGAGTTAAGCTGATTGTTCTGCCTGCCTGTTGCCATCTCTAACAGATTACTGTATCTTTCCAGCAACAGCAAAATCCCCTGCCGTTCGATCGCGCAATTGGAATTTGTAAAAAAATTGAATAAATCCCTTGACAGGAGAGCAAAAAAATGTTAATAGAGGTGAACGTCGAAGACTGTTACGGGATCGCCCAGCAGTCAGCCGACGCTTCCAACCTCCCTGAGAGTGCAGCCAGCGGGGAGATTTCAGCCGAAACCTGGGAAAATTGGTTTAGCGTTTGGCTGGAAAACCAGGAGGCAGATGTGCCAGTGGCTCCGGGCTACGAAGTCAGTCTGCGTTTAACCGCCGATCCAGAGATGCAAGCCCTCAACCTCCAGTACCGCCAGCTCGATCGATCGACCGATGTGTTAGCTTTCGCAGCTTTAGAGGTAGACTGTCCTCAGTTAGAGGAAATGCAGTCATCTGAACCCCTATACTTGGGTGATATCGTCATCTCGATCGATACAGCTAACCGACAAGCCCAGCAGCAAGGACATCCCCTGAAGACCGAACTCGCTTGGCTAGCAGCCCACGGTTTTCTGCATCTTTTGGGCTGGGATCACCCGGATGAAGAAAGTCTGACTCAAATGCTCGATCGACAAGAAAAATTGCTGCAGGCGATCGGTCTTACGATCCAAACAGCATAACTTAAGTTGATGGTTACTTGACAAATCATGTCAAGCTCAACATAACTTTCTGAAATTAAACCAAAACTTTAGTAAAAACTTAGGAAAGTTACCTAGACTAGATGAAGTCAATTTTAAAAGTCTAACTTTCATTCATCTCTGTAACTTAAAGTTGGTAGTTTATGACACTAGATAGACCCTCAATTTCATCACAAATCGCACAGTTTCTGCCCATGCCTCAAGACTCTTCTAGCCAGACAGTCCAGGAGCCGAAAAAAGCCTTGAAATACAATCGAGAGCTGTCCTGGAAAATCGCATCTAGCTTAGCTACGAGTTTTAGATACGCTTGGGGGGGTCTGAGTTATGCTTTTGAAACTCAGCGCAATTTTCGGATTCACACAGTTATAGGAACATTGGCGATCGGACTCGGGCTATTTTTGCAACTCAAACCTGTAGAAATATCTGTGATCGGCGTCACCATTGGCATAGTTTTAGCCATGGAACTGTTGAATACGGCGATCGAATCGGTGGTAGACTTGACAGTCGGGCAATCTTACCACGAACTAGCCAAAATTGCCAAAGACTGCGGTGCGGGAGCGGTTCTGGTATCGGCAATGGCTGCGATCATAGTCGGTGCTGCACTTCTGCTGCCTCCTTTGTGGGCAGTCGTTCAAATTGCGATCGCCCGTCAGTAACTTATTGGGCGATCGCAAATTTTAGGTTTTAGATGACCAATTTGAGATTTTTAGTTTTATTCGTCTATATTGCAGCTATTTTTATCTTCGGCATCTATCTAAAATCTTGAAACCCTTGCTTTCAGGCAGCGAGTCAATCTAAAATCTAAAATCTAAAACCTAAAATCTAACTTAACCCGTGATTATAGTCATCGATAACTACGACAGCTTTACATACAATTTGGTACAGTATCTAGGAGAACTCGGTGCTGAGTTGCCCGTAGCAAGCGAAGTGCAAGTCTACCGCAACGACCAAATTTCTTTAGCAGAAATTCGCCAATTACAGCCTGCCGCAGTGGTGATTTCTCCAGGCCCGGGGCGGCCGGAAGATGCGGGAATTTCTCTGGAATTAATCAAAGAATTGGGCCCGAATTTACCAATTTTAGGCGTGTGCCTCGGACATCAAAGTATCGGTCAAGTATTCGGCGGCAAAATTGTTTCTGCGCCCGTGTTGATGCACGGCAAAACTTCTCAGGTAGAACACGCAGGAGTCGGAGTTTTTCAGGGCGTCGAATCGCCGATGATTGCAACTCGCTATCACAGTTTGGTAATTGAAAAGCAGAGTTGTCCAGAAGTGTTAGAAATTACGGCTTGGGTTGAAGACGGAACTATTATGGGTGTGCGGCACCGGGAATATCCGCACATTGAAGGTGTACAGTTTCACCCGGAAAGTATTTTGACGACTTCGGGGAAGCAATTATTGCGAAATTTCTTGGAACGGCTTTAGTTTGGTTTTGAATTTTGAGTGTTTGTCTGAATCTTTCCGGTGGACAATTCGCACCATACGGTTCAAATTCTGTGAAGCTTTCGGGTGGGCAATCGGCACCTTACGGTAAAAGTAGGGTGTACATTTCGCACCATACGGTGTTTTGTGGTATAACAACAAGCGACGAACACCCGACAACCCCAACCACAAGGTAAGCAACCCCGGTCTAAAGACACGGGGCTTTAGCAAACAAGCTAAAGCCGTGCTTACCCGCCTAAGTCTTAATTGACTACGTTATTCAGGTCATAACACCGGAGAATGCGACGCTAGTTTTCCGCTCTGTTGTTTGCAATTAAACAGTTCTAAGGTCACTGGAACAGTGTTGCAAGCGCAAAAAGCCTTTATAACTTTGGCAAAGCGAACTTTACGAGGAATCGAAGAGACACAACAATGTCTATCCTAAAACCCAACTACGTCTTTGTTCTAGATGCTAACCGCAAACCATTAACACCATGCAAACCATCTTTGGCGCGTAAATTGCTAAAGGTTGGTAAAGCTAAAGTTTTCAGGCTTTACCCTTTCACACTCCTCTTGAAAAAAGAAGTAACTGAAGACCCGCAGCCTGTAACTCTGAAGATTGACCCCGGCTCAAAAGTTACTGGACTTGCCATACTTCTAGATTCTAGTCTAATCTGGGTGGCCGAACTAACCCATCGTGGTCAAGCAATTAAAACATCGCTAGAGTCGCGTCGTTCTCTGCGGCGCGGTCGCAGAAGTCGGCACACAAGATATCGTCAAGCGAGATTTTTAAACCGGACTAAACCCAAAGGTTGGTTGGCTCCTAGCCTTCGACACCGCGTAGAGACAACTTTAACTTGGGTCAACAAGTTATCAAAACTTGCACCAGTTAAAACAATCTTTCAAGAATTAGTCAGATTTGATTTACAGAAGATAGAAAACCCGGAGATTTCAGGAGTTGAGTATCAGCAGGGTGTGTTAGCTGGTTACGAAGTTCGCGAGTATTTACTCAATAAATGGGAGAGACGATGTGCTTACTGTAGCGCGGAAAATGTACCGCTACAAGTTGAGCACATTCATCCTAAAGCGTCGGGCGGAACAAATAGAATATCTAATCTATGCTTAGCCTGTGAACCTTGCAATACCAAGAAAGGGACTCAGGATATCAAGATATTCTTAGCAAAAAAGCCCGATGATTTGAAGAAAATCTTGGCACAAGCTAAGCGCCCATTAAAAGATGCCACTGCTGTCAACTCAACCCGATGGGCTTTGTTGGATGGCCTAAAAGAGACAGGCAAAGTGATTATCACGGGTTCTGGCGGGTTGACCAAATTCAACCGCATACGGTTGGAATTACCAAAAACCCACTTTTTTGATGCTGCTTGCGTAGGTGATACGCCTAATATTTCCGTATTAGCAAATCAGCCCCTAAATATCAAAGCTACGGGCCATGGTTCAAGGCAGATGTGTCGCACAGATAAGTTTGGATTTCCTTCTCGGTACGTTCCTAGATTCAAGTTTGTCAAGGGTTTTCAGACAGGCGACATTATAAAAGCCGTTGTTACTTCGGGCAAGAAGGTGGGAACTTATACAGGTAGGGTCGCTGTTCGCTCATCTGGTAGTTTTAATGTGTCAGCAGTCCAGGGATTAATTCAAGGAATCAATCACAAATATTGTTTTTCTATTCATCAAAAGGATGGATATAACTATGGATTTTAAAAGTCTTGACGGGACACTAAAGTATCCCGTGTCTCTTTTCCTCCCAGGGCTAAAGCCACTGGGTTTCCAAGCTCGCGTGAGGTTTTTATGAAACGGCGACAATTAATACGTTACGCACAGACGGGTTTGCTAGCAGCTTTCTTCACTGGTTTGCCATCTGGATGGGAAAGCTATCAAGCTCAAACTGCTGATTCTTTGTCGGTTCAGTGGTTGGGCCACACTTGCTTCTTGTTCTCCGGAGGCGGTGCGAGGGTGCTGGTGAATCCTTTTCGCCCCCTGGGCTGTACCGCAGGCTATCGCTCTCCTAAAGTGCCAACAGATTTGATTCTGATTAGCAGCCGGTTGCTCGATGAAGGGGCGATCGACGGATTTGCCGGCAATCCCGGCCTTTTGTACGAACCAGGGGCTTACAGGTCTAACGGGCTGCGGATTCAAGGGATTCGGACGGAAAAAGACCGTGAGGGAGGAAGGCGATTTGGGGTCAATGTGGCTTGGCTGTGGCAGCAAGCGGGGGTTAAGATTTTACACTTGGGCGGAGTTGCTGGCCCGATCGGCATTGAAGAGCAAATCTTGATCGGGCGGCCCGATGTAGTGCTGATTCCCGTGGGCGGGGGGCCGAAAGCTTACACTCCGGCGGAAGCGAAGCAAACTTTGCAACTTCTCAAACCAAAGATGGTGATTCCGACACATTTCAAAACCCAAGCCGCCGATGCTGCTGCGTGCGATTTAGTGCCGCTAGATGAATTCTTGGCGCTGATGGATGGTACGCCGGTGCGCCGATTGAATAATGACACGATTTCGATCAAAGCTGCTGACTTACCCCAAACTGGTTCGGTGATTGAGGTTTTGAGTTACAGATTTAGCGGTTGATGCCTGATTGCTCAGCTTGCGTTATAGTAAGGAAGTTTTGTTCGATCGGGGATGCAAGAGAATTTTCTCTCTACCTTAGCCTCTGGCAACCTTGCTTTTTGTCGAGATTTGGCTAACATAACAATTCATGTTCACTGTTTTATCTCCTAAGGAAATGCAAGCGCAATGAAAAATCAAAATTTACCTAGCTGGATGAAACAACTGACAGGTTTCGCAGGAGTAATCGGCGCTAGCGCGTTGATTGGTTTCCCGGCTTTGGCTCACATCACCTCCAACACCAATGTTGCTAATGCAACTCAAACTCCACAACTTGCAGAAAAGGTGAAAACCGCTGCTTCACCGGCACCAACTGGCGCTACACAGGCACCAACTGGCGCTACACAGGCACCAACTGGCACTTCACCGGCACCAACTGCCGCTACTAAGGATATTGTTGCTATTGCATCTGGCGACGCTCAATTTAAGACGCTGACGAAGGCTTTGGGCTCTGCTGGTTTGGTTACAACTTTACAAGGAAAAGGCCCTTTCACTGTTTTTGCTCCGACAGACGCGGCATTTGCTGCTTTGCCAAAAGGTACTGTGGATGATTTGCTCAAACCGGCCAACAAAGCCAAACTTACTAAGATTTTAACTTACCACGTTGTTCCGGGTTCGGTTTTATCTACTAGCCTGAAATCCGGCGATGTTAAAAGTGTTGAAGGCAGCTCGCTCAACGTGGCAGTTAGCGCAGGTAAAGTTACTGTCAGCGGCGCTAATGTTGTGAAAGCTGATATCAAAGCTAGCAACGGCGTGATTCACGTAATTGACAAGGTGCTGATGCCGCCTGATGCGAAGTAAGACTAGCGGTTTTTGCATCAATTGAGATCGGATTCGCTTAAATGAAGGCGAAGTAAGGACACAACAATGTTGTGTCCTTATTTGTATGGCAGACAATTCAGAATTAATACAGATAAAGCTATAGCTAGCTGCGGGTACTTACAAAAATGGCTGCCAACCCTTACCCCGATAGCCAAAATCGAAGATTTCGGGATGAAGAATTTCTGCTAAAATTTCTAACGAATCAACCAATCTCGGCCCCGGTCGATTAAAGTAAGAATTGCCGTCAGTTATGTAAACTTTCCCGGTTTTTACTGCTTGCAAATTAGCCCATTCTGCGTATTTAGTTATCTGCATTGCTTCGCTGCGAGTGCGGTTTAAATCAAAGCCGCAAGGCATGAAAATAATTACATCGGGATTAGCTTCTACTAGCGATTCCCATTTTAACCAAGGGGAATGTTCGCCGACAATTCCAAATAGCGAATTGCCTCCCGCCATTGCCACTAATTCGGGAATCCAGTTACCCGCAGCCATCAAAGGCTCAATCCACTCGATGCAGGCTACTTTTGGAAGTCTCTCTTTTGTGGTAAGAATAGATGAGGCTTGTGTTTTCGAGGTAATAGCATCGATGCGGGATTGCAAAAGATCGATCGCACTTTTGCCATCTACGCCCAAAGCATCAGCAACTCGCTGAATATCCGTCCAGATTTCTGCTAGCAGATTCGGCTGCAAAGAAATAATTTCCGGCTTGCTGTGTACCAGCGTGCTTACTGCTTGTTCAACCTCTGTCAGAGAACAAGCGCAGACTTCACATTGAGCTTGAGTAATAATGTGAGTCGGCTGCAATTTTTCCAAAGTATCTATTTCTACTTTATAGACACTCAGCGCATTTTTCAACAATTCTGTCACGCGGTTGTGAATTTCGCTGCTAGTTCCTTCGGGATTGAATTTAGGCTGAGTGCAAACAGGTAAATTTTGGATTTCTGGGGGATAATCGCATTCGTGGGAACGGCCCACAATGGCATCGGTTAATCCTAAAACTGCTACAATTTCGGTGGCACTGGGAATTAGAGAAACTATTCTGAGTTGGTTCATTGATTTTCTGTTTTTTACAGATTTAGAAGCACAGGCGTTACAGATTTAGAAGCACAGGCGGGACGCCCGTGCCACACTAAAAGGGATTGTTAAAGTTTTAGTTTTTTTAAGTATTGCAAATCTTGCCATGCTTGAATGAGATTACCTTGCATCAGAGCGGCTACACCGTTTAAAACTCTAATTTCCGGTAGATTGGAGTTGAGAGCGAGAGCTGGTTTTAATGCTGTTTGAGCAGCTTTGGGATGCCAGCCGTACAGGTGTACGAAAGCGAGATAGGCGTAAGCGTAGGGGTTTTTTGAGTCGAGTTGGGTGACTTTTTCTAAGGCTGCGATCGCACTTTTGACATTCTGCTGCAATACCCGAGAAAATGCCAAAGCATAAGCCAATTCTAGATTATTTGGTTCCTGCTGCAACCGATATTCTAACGCTTGTTCCGCTTGCACGGTATAATCTTGAATTGGATCGTACTGATTGATGCGCCCAATCTGCTCGAACACGGGTTCTAAACCGGGCAATCCTTTGGGTAAATTAACCGCCATCGCCCGCAATTGAGTCACCAAATCTAACTCAGGCTTATCTGTACTATCCTCGTTTCCAGGCTCTGCCTGAGAACGCATATCCAGAGGCTCTGCCTCGATCTTAACACTAACTGTCGGCACATTAATCGGATAAGTTTCGCCAGTTTTACGATTTAGATAAGTAGCTTGCAGATTGTAAGTTCCCGGTGCAATATTAGCAGGAGGAAGCATCGCCGTGCGATCGACAACTCGAAACCCCACAGCAAATTTATCCGCTTCCAGCATCCCCGGATGCAAAGTCGCTTGGGCGATCGCGCGATCGTGTAAAATCCTGAAAGTCTGTCCCGGTGGAATATCGCCAGACTGCTGATTTTGCCACGTTACCAACACTAAACCAGACTGCAACTGCTGCCAAGGCCCAGACCAAGTATAAGTAACCGGCAGCGCGACTCCGGGAACTGCTTTTGCAGCGACAGTAACTCGATCTAATTGTACTTGCGATCGCCCTTCATTCAACGGCTGTATTTCGACAGGCTGCACTCGCTTGCGATAAAGATTTAAATTAGTATAATCTGGCAAAATCCAAGTTTTTTCTAACTGAAAGTTCTCACCTTTTTCAATGGCGGTTACGGCGGCATTTTGAGCTTTTTTAATCCTTTCGCGAATCGAACCTTGCGGGCCACTTTTAGTTACGAACCAAGAAAGCGATCGCACATCTTGCGGCACTTGTTGTAAATTCGTTCCCACCTGCCGCCCGTAAACCTGAAAATTAGCCAAAGCACCGTAAAAATTCAAATTATGCTGGTTAATTTCCGGCGTCGAAGGCAACACGCCTAAAGTAGATTGCAAATAAGGTTCCCTATCAATAATTTCTGCAATTACCTCTCGGTGCGGCCACTCTTTCCCCAAGTAAGGATAGTTAGAATTGCCGGGACTGATAATTTGCACTAAGCTATGTCCAAAAGCCCCTCCCAGCGGCCACATATGGAACAGCATCGCCAGAATTGCCAAGCCAATTGTACCCCAGCGAATTTGTCGTCCCCACCGAGAAGGCCACAGCGTTAAACAGTAGGCTAAGAAAATAGATAAAACTGGCAAATAAGGTATCACATATCGGTCGTCTTTGTTGATATTTAGAGAATTAATTAAATAAGCTCCTCCCCAGAAAACAGCCAGCCAGCGACAGGAGTTGAGATGCAAGATTGACGAACTATCTTGCCGACGACGCCAATAAAGTATCAATCCTACTAAGGGAATAAGTAACAGAGGCCAAGAAACGTGTTCGGGTAAGTGTTGACCGTAGTAAATCCAAGCGTCGATCGTATTGAGGGCCGGATCTCCTTCGGCGATCGCAGAATCCAGCGTTGCCCGTTTTCCCCCGGTCAAAATTAACAGCCAATTGGTTTTCGCCCACGGCCCAAACACAGCCGCCGACAGCAACAAACTACCCGTTAATTGACCTAATCTCCCCCAAGCTTTTTGCCGCACAGCACCCACAGCCAGCCACACAATCGGGGTAAACAGAAATAATACGGTAGTGTGTTTAACTAATATTGATAAACCGAGAGAAATTCCAAAGGCGATCGCCCAAAAGAAAGATGACGCGGAGAGTGAGGAAGTGGGGGAGGGGGAGAGGGGGAGATCCGGAGAATGGGGAAAATCTTCCTTGATTTCTCTTTCTTCTTCCTTCTTCCTTCTTTCTTCTTCCTTCTTCCTTCTTCCTTCTTCCTTCTTCCTTCTTCCTTCAGAAGCCTTCCACATTGTCAGACAATAGAAAGCAAAACTAATCGCAGCAGTGAGGGGATAGTCGAGTAAAAATTGCAAGCGGAACCGATAAAGTCCCGGTAACAAAACGCAAATTGCAGCGGCCCACAAACCGACTTGCCGGTTAAATAGTTGGACGCCCAGACTGTAGACTGAGGCGAGGAGAATTGCACTAAATAATAAATGAACGAGGGTTGCCCGATCGCCCCCAGTACCGAAAACCTGAAGAAACGGAACCGTTAAGATGTATGCCAAGGGCGGAATTTTCGTCGAAAGCAGCCAGAAGTTTGTCCACCACTCCCCGGAAAGCCACTGAGGATGCTGCAACGCCTGCAAGTATTTCAGGGTGCTAGTCAGGTAGTCTGCTTGATCCCACGCCGGGACAGAGCGATCGAGGGCAAACCAGAGGCGATCGCTAATTGCCCCCAGCAGCCAAATTATGCCTAAGACAAGCAGACTCTTGCCCTCGCTGTCCCGATGTTGCTGTGCCATTGCGATTCTTGGATTTTAGGTTGCAGCTTTTAGCTTACAGGCGGGCGGTTCCGGGCGATCGAAAAATTAATTGAGAAAAGTGCTTGCTAAATTTTGTATGTGTCTGCTAAGATAGTAAAGCGCGAAAAAACAAGCCGGGATAGCTCAGTTGGTAGAGCAGTGGACTGAAAATCCACGTGTCACGAGTTCAAGTCTCGTTCCTGGCATCGCAAAGCCCTCACAAAGTTGAGGGCTTTTTATTTGGGAAACTTGAACTATCAGGATTTGGCGGATGTACAGGAACCCCGAACGCTCAGTTTTCCTCGGGAAACATTGCTTCCAAGTCTTGGAAACCGCTCACCACCCGCAAAATTTCGATCCCATTCTCAACCACCCGATAAAAGATAATATAGCCATCCAGCGGTACCCCCCGGAGTCCAGACTTAATGCGATCGTAATTGCGCCCCATATTCGGAAATTTGACTAAGTTGTCACACTTTTTGACAAACTCCCGAAGCAACCGCTCCCCAGCCTCAATATTGCGCGCCACAAAATAATCACCAATGGCATTCAAGTCTCGGGTTGCTGTGGGAGAGACAAAGCATCGGCTCATCCCTGAACCTCTCGTGCCTTGCGAAACTTTTCCTGCAATTGCTCGATCGCAGTCTCTAAGGGGATTCCCTCACCCCGCGATAGTTCCGCCTCCGCTTCCTCCACCGAAGAGCGCACCTCCTCCACCCACTCCCAATAATGCTGGCGTGTTTGCGTCAAAGTTTGGAGGGCTTTTGTAATCACCTCTTCCGGCGAGCTAAACTGCCCCAGTGCTAACTGCGCTTCGATCAATTTCACCTGCTCAGGACTCAAAGTAATATTCATAAAAATCTCCGGGAGTCTCGCTGACACAAATCCCTTTTCTAACAATAGCGCTACTTTCTGGGCAGTGCGATCGTCTTAAGCGCCGATGGACGTGCGGTGACGTGTACTGTCTTATTTTTGAGTGAGGTACGACGCTAATTCTGGAATTTCACCGGCGCGCTGCCACTCCGCTTCCCCGCGCCGCACTTTGCTTCGGGCTGTGATTTCCTGAACCTCCCATAATTGCAATCTGGTATAGGGCCCCTTGGCTTCACCGCTGCGAAACACATACCATTGAGGAACTTCAGGAGTGGGCTGAGTCGATCGTCTTACTGACTTCATCCGATTCATTCCAGTTGTGGCTTTGAGCTGGTTGAGTTCTTGTTCTACCGGATTCGGAGGCGGTGAGTTAGAATTGGGCGATCGCTTTTTCTTAGCTGAACTCTGACTTTTCTTAGCCTCCGGCTTACCTCTAGCAATTTCTACTTCGCGCGGCCACCCCCAGAAATGCCACACCGCCACCCACACTAGCGCCACGGCAGATCCTAAAATCTCTTCTTGTGTTTCTGACCATTCTGAAGACTCTCCAAACAACAGAAAAGCGATCGCACCGAGTACGATCGCTATGAGGTTTAGGTAAATTAGGTTGGTAGCGTCGTTAGCGGCTAAGTGCCAACTTGTTGTGTGCCGAACAAAAGATTGGCTGGTTGCTGTCCTGTTGTGTTTCCAGGCTTTGCGGGCTTGAAGGCGACTGTAACCAGGAGAGTCGGCGGGCCACCACGTCGCGGCCCAATTAACTAGATGCGCTGACAAATACTGCAAAGCTGCATATCCCACTATCCCGCTCAGCAGTACGCAAATAACTAACAGAAAGGTTGTCAGCGGCAGTAGCTGTTTTGGCACGATTTCGGCCGTCGCAACAGTTAACAGAAAAAACGGAGTACCAGTTAATACTGGAACTAACAAAAGTTCAAGTATCTTTAGAAGCTCTGCATAGAAAATCCATAAGAATTTAAAAAGATTTTTAAGCAGCTTTGCAAAGCGGAAGTGATACAGGTAAGCAGATGCGATCGCAGTTCCTAGAATTAAAGAAATGAGAGCGCCCGAAGAGCTGTTCACTGGTAGCATAAAAATGGCGATAGCCGGAATTCCCATCAAAATCGCAGCAGGTAGCATCAGAAATGCGATAATGCCTTCCCTCCAGTGCTGCCACGCCAATATTGCAGGTGGTTGCTGATTGTGCCTGCGGATTTCCACCCACTCGGTAACCTTTGTTACTCCCCAGTGATAAAAAGCAAATAACAAGATTTGGCATAACCAAGCAAATGTTATTACGGCTTGAAAGTCAGAGCTCCTGATGGTGTACCAGTACGCCCTGCTAAATCGGTAGGAATAGTAGTAAGCATTGGGCCACAGTAAAGAAACAATCAGCCAAAAGCTAATGCTTAAGGCAAATCCTCTTGCCCATGATGTAGGATCGGGGAGGAATTTCGGCCAATTATTCATGGTTGGGATAATTTGACGGGATATCAATATTGTCCCATCGGGCGGAGCTTTAAAATCTCAGCCTTCCTTAAAAAATCATCTACTCCATTAGCTACAATCTCGCAGTAATCGACCCTAATTTCAATATTGCTTTTGCCCGATCGCACATTGTCTCCAAACAATCAACATTATAATTAAGCAATTAGGAGCTTGGAAGTACGGTTTACTTAAAATATTCGCGATCTCAGTCAAGCTCATGAAATATTGGGGAGAGATTTTGTTGACAAGATGCAATAATTATAGTAAGTGACTTTAAAAAGATTGTCAAACTCATCTGCACTGGGGAATCGCCCTGTCGGAAACAAAAGGTTACAATCACAAATACATTCTATTTCCATAACATTACTGTTTATAGCTTGAACTCCTCAGTGCCAAATAACAACTCCTCAACTCAATCCTTTCAATTTGACTCGATCGACAGCGCCCTCGCAGACCTCAAAGCAGGCCGCATGGTGGTAGTAGTCGATGACGAAAATCGCGAAAACGAAGGCGACGTGATTTGTGCCGCCCAATTCGCCACCCCCGACAACATCAATTTTATGGCTGTGAACGCGCGGGGTTTGATTTGTCTGGCCTTGAGTGGCGAAAGGCTCGATCGCCTGGAACTGCCCCTGATGGTCAGCAAAAACACTGACAACAACCAAACTGCCTTCACCGTCAGCATCGATGCAGTCAACGGCGTCAGTACCGGTATCTCCGCCGAAGACAGGGCCCGCACCATCCAAGTAGCCATCCACCCGGACACCAAACCTCAAGACTTGCGCCGTCCCGGTCACATTTTTCCCCTGCGGGCGATCGACGGTGGCGTCCTCAAACGCGCCGGCCACACCGAAGCTTCGGTTGACCTCGCCAGACTCGCCGGCTTGTATCCCAGCGGCGTCATCTGCGAAATTCAAAACCCCGACGGTTCGATGGCGAGGTTGCCCGAATTAATCGAGTACGCCAAAACCCACAACCTCAAAATAATCAGTATTGCCGACTTAATTAGCTACCGGCTCAAGCACGATCGATTCGTCCGCCGCGAAACCGTCGCCAAATTGCCCACTCAATTCGGCGAGTTTATGATTTACGCCTACCGCGACACCCAAGACAATTCAGAACACGTTGCTATTGTCAAGGGCGACCCGGCAGAATTTAAAGACAAACCCGTGATGGTGCGGGTGCATTCCGAATGCCTGACCGGCGATGCTTTCGGTTCCCTGCGCTGCGACTGCCGGATGCAACTGCAAGCGGCACTGAAAATGATCGAAAATGTCGGTTCTGGCGTCATAGTTTACTTGCGCCAAGAAGGTCGGGGTATTGGATTGGTAAATAAACTAAAAGCTTACTCGCTGCAAGACTTGGGATTGGATACTGTAGAAGCCAACGAACGGTTGGGATTTCCCGCCGACTTGCGGAACTACGGCGTCGGAGCACAAATGCTCAACGATTTGGGAGTAAAAAAAATTCGGTTGATTACCAACAACCCGCGCAAAATTGCAGGTTTGAAAGGTTACGGGATTGAAGTAGCAGATCGCGTCCCCTTACTAATTGAAGCCACAGATTACAACTCGATCTATCTGGCAACAAAAGCCGAAAAACTCGGTCATATGCTACTGCAAACTTATTTAGTAACAGTGGCGATTCAGTGGAACGAAAAAGCAGAGGGAAAAGAGGAAGATTCCGCAATCCAAAATCGGTACGAACACCTCGAAAAACTGCGGCATTTGGCGGCTAACCAGCACTTGCTGCTGCAAGAAGAAGCGCGGCCGGTGGGAATAGCCCTTTTCGGAGAATGCTCCCTCATCGTTCACCTCGGCTTCGATCAACCCGGACTCGCAGCTCCCGACTGGTACAAAGATCCAAACCATCCTTACGTCAAGGCGATCGGTCAAATTTTGGGCGAAATCAGCACTGAGCCGAATTTGCAAACATTAGAATTCCTGGTTTCCTCCGGTGGAGATCCGCTCAAAACCCTGCAAGTCCAGCTCGATCGCCAGACATTCCTTTTGTCGGAATTAACCGGAATTTGCGATCGGCTCGAACCTCAAAAAATCTACAGTTTTGCTCCTCTTGCCTGAAGGCAGAAGGTAGAAGCCAACCCCCCCTATCCCAGCAGGGGGGAAGGCAGAAGCCAAGAAAAACTGTGAATTTCAGAACAATACTTGTTGATACCAGCATCTTCCTTTCGTCAGAAAGCAGCCACCAATAAAAACAGTGAATAACTATGTTGATTGCAGTCTAACAAATCGATATAGCGAACACTTGAGAGAGAAGCTTCGAGGCACATTTATATTATTAAGCAGTATTAATACTCATTAAATTATTCACTAGGACTTTTAGTTAATGTTAATTTTTTTAGACATTGATGGTGTACTTATTCCTGACCGAAGACATGAAACATCGAGTTTGCAAACAGATATAATGAAATTTAATTCAGCTTGCCTTAATCAATTTGAAAATGTCCTTCGTTCCTATCTATCATGCGCGAGTAGTAATTTCATCATCCTGGCGTGAAATATTCCCCTTCGAGGTAATCCCGCCATTATTTTCACCAGATCTCGCTATCCGTATTATCGGATTCACCCCTTTTCTAAATCCCAAAAATATTCACCAACACAAATATCTACGCCACCAGGAAGTTCTTGAGTATCTTCGACAAAATCAAGCAGAAAACTCACGTTGGGTAGCCATTGACGATATTCCAGAACACTATCCGCCAGATGCACCAGTTGTGGCTATTGATGATTACAATGGTTTTGACCAGAACTCAGCAAAGGTACTTTCAGAATATCTAACTTGATTTCAAAGGTTAGGAAAAAAGTATCGGAATAGAGAGGGTAAGGAACCCCACGCTTAAAAGCGGGGGCTTTCAAGACAGTCCGGCTCTGTGAGCGGGATTGAACCGAAAGCCCAAACCTTACCAGAGACAGGATCAGACCTACGTTTTTTGAGTCACGATACCGGAAAATGCGACGCTAGTTTTCCGCTCTATCGCTGAGAGTTAAACAGGCCTAATGGGGTTAAACCAGTGCTTTCAGCCTAACAAGCTCACTAAACATTCTCGAAGCGAACATTACCCCGAAAGGGAGATTGAGGTAACGATACCTCACCGGAGAGGCAACCATACCTCTCCAACCCCGAAAGGGGATTCAAGGCGACAGTCGTCGCAGCCGCCTTCCTCCCCATGCCTCAAGTCAGGGGCTTCCCGCTCGTTTTTTGGTGAATTTGACATGGAAATGAACGTTGGTGACTTTCTGCACCGACTCGACCTCAGGGGACAAGCACTTAAAGGCACCAACCTCGGCGGTGCGGAACTCCGGGGAGCCAACCTCAGAGGCACCGATCTCCGAGAAACTAACCTCAGCGGCGCTATGCTCAGGTATGCAGACCTGATTGAAGCCGACCTCAGCGGCGCTAATCTCAGCGGGGCGGATTTAGCTGAATCATTTCTTAATTTAGCTAACCTCACTAGAGCTGATTTGACCGGGGCTGTCCTCCGAGAAGCTAATCTCGTAGGAGCCGAATTCACGGGCGCCAACCTCAAACAAGCAAGTTTGATCAAAGCTAATTTAGTTGGAGCAAATCTCCACGAAGCCAACTTAACCAGAGCCAACCTCAGTGGGGCCGATTTGCGCGGTTCTCAGTTGAGCGGCGCCATTTTAGACAAGGCGGTATACAACAACCGGACTATCTTTCCCGAGGATATTGATCCGGGTGCAATGGGAGCATTTTTGCTAACTCCCAATGCTTCGCTCCCTGGCTTAAATCTGGCTATGGTAGATTTGACCGAAGCCGATTTAAAAGGAGCCGATTTGCGGCGGACAAACTTATACAAAGCTATTTTATTTGGCGCAAAACTCGATCGGGCCAACTTAGCAGGAGCCAACCTCAGCGCAGCGGACTTGAGGGAAGCTAGTTTGAGCGGCACAATTTTGGAGAAAGCTGTTTACAGCAACAAAACATTGTTTTCAGAAGGCATTGACCCCGCTCTGGGCGGAGCTTATTTAATTGCTCCCAATGTATCGCTGCAAGGGGTAAACTTAACCGGAGCCGACTTAAACGGGTCAGATTTAAGCGGAGCTAATTTGAGCGGTTCTAACTTAAGTTCGGTTAATCTCAAAAATGTAGACTTCAGTAGAGCTAGCTTAAAAAAAGCTTACCTCAAAGGTGCAAACTTGGAGCAAACAGATTTGAGAGGAGCCGATTTAAGCGGCGCAATTTTACACCAAGTAAACTTGAGTTCTGCTGACCTCCGGCGTGTAGACTTAACAAGGGCTGACCTCAGCGGCGCTAATTTAAGCGATGCCGATTTGAGGGAGACAGATTTCACGGGGGCTACTTTGCTGTTCGCTAACTTGAGCGGGGCAGACTTGAGAGGGGTAGACTTGACAAAAGCTGACCTCAGCGGCGCTAACTTAACCGAAGCTGACCTCCGAAAAGCAGATTTGATGAGAGTAAATTTGGAGGGAGCAGATTTAACTGAGGCAGACTTGAGCGATGCTCATTTATTCCGAGTTAATCTCAGAGGTGCTAACCTGAAAGGTACTAACCTCAAAGGCGCCAGTTTAAAAGCGGTATTTTTGACCGATGCTTATTTGAGCGAAACCGATTTGGCCAATATAGATCTGAGTCCGAGTTTTTTTGAATTGCCACTAGGATCGGAATGGTAATTAGTTGACTGTTAACAATCGAAAATCTAAAATAAAAAATCGCCCGTCGAAAAGTGCTCGATTATTAACAATCTAAAATCTAAAATCTAAAATCTAAAATGGATCGACCGTTAGGCTCTGTTATTCAAGGTTCTCTGAGCAAGGGATTAGAAGTGCGACTGCACGCCGACGTTTCGGTGGAAGATATGAGGGTGGGGAAATTTCTAGTAGTGCGGGGGGTGCGATCGCACTTTTTCTGTATGCTCACCGACGTGTCTCTCGGAACTTCTAGCGCCCGCATTTTATCCAATCCTCCCAATCCCGACGACGATTTTCTTCTCGCAGTGCTAGCCGGTAGCAGCACCTACGGTACGATCGAACTGTCGCCGATGTTGATGTTGACTGCTGAACGAGAAAAACAGCAGGCAATTTTCGACCCTACGAAAAACGGCGGAGTCCGCGAGAATAAGCTGGCGTTAGGAAATTTGGCTTCTTTTGAGTCACAAACCGGTGCGGATATTGAGTTGCTGCCTGTCAAAACTATTCCCAGCCACTTTTCCCAGGTGTTTGATGCCAAAGAAACTGATTTTCGGGCAGTTTTTGGCTGGGAAGATGACCCGTACCGCCGCAATTTTGCGATCGGCAAACCGATTGACATGGACGTTGCTGTGTGCTTGGATTTAGACCGATTTGTGGAACGCAGCAACGGGGTTTTTGGCAAGTCGGGAACGGGAAAATCTTTTCTGACGCGCTTGCTGTTGTCGGGAATTATTCGCAAGCAAGCTGCTGTCAATCTAATTTTTGATATGCACTCGGAGTACGGGTGGGAAGCAGTTTCGGAAGGGAAAAAGTTCAGCACTGTTAAAGGTTTGCGGCAGTTGTTTCCCGATAAAATTCAGATTTATACCCTCGATCCGGAATCGACAAAACGCCGGGGAGTCCGCGACGCTCAAGAGTTATTTTTGAGTTTCGATGAAATAGAAGTGGAAGATATCGCGTTGGTACAGCGCGAGTTGAATTTGTCGGAAGCTAGTATCGAAAATGCGATTATTTTGCGAAACGAGTTGGGCAGCAGTTGGATCAATAAGTTGCTGGAAATGAGCAATGAAGATATTTCAATGTTTTGCGAAGAGAAGCGGGGAAATAAATCTTCAATTATGGCTTTGCAGCGGAAATTAGAGCGGTTGAACGATTTGAAATATATTCGGAAACGCTGTCCAAAAAATTATGTGACTGAAGTTTTGCAGTGTTTGGATGGCGGGAAGAATGTAGTAATAGAGTTCGGTTCGCACTCGGATTTGCTGTCGTATATGTTGGCGGCAAACGTGATTACTCGCCGCATTCACGGATCTTACGTGCGAAAAGCTGAGAAGTTTTTGCAGAGCAAAAATCCGTGCGATCGCCCGCAGCCATTGGTGATTACCATTGAAGAAGCTCACCGCTTTCTCGATCCGGCGATCGTGCGATCGACTATTTTCGGTACGATCGCCCGAGAAATGCGAAAATACTTTGTCACCCTGCTGATTGTAGACCAGCGTCCTTCTGGCATCGACGCCGAAGTCATGTCGCAAGTCGGAACGCGCATTACTGCTTTGCTAAACGATGATAAAGACATCGAGGCTATTTTTACCGGCGTTTCGGGAGGGCAGAGTTTGCGTTCAGTTTTGGCAAAACTCGACTCCAAACAGCAAGCATTAGTTTTGGGACACGCCGTACCCATGCCCGTAGTCGTGCAAACTCGCCCCTATGACGAGCAATTCTACAGAGAAATTGGGGATATTGACTGGCAAGAAATGCCCGATGAACAAGTATTTGCCGAGGCAGAATCTGCTAAAATGGATTTGGGATTTTAGATTGACAACTCCTAGATTCATTACAGAACTTAGGCAAATGTTACTGTAAATTAGTCTTTCCGAACAATTGGCGATCGCTGGTAATGACAGAAATATCTAATTTTTGCCTTATAAACGAAAAAGTGCGATCGAACGTCAAAAAAATTAGGCCCCAGCTTTCCGTCAGAAGCTTTTCCCCTTTCACCCCCTCACCCCTCATCCCTAACTGCCCAAAATTTGCCTAAGCTTAAACATGGAGATGATGGAGCCTCGCAGCACAATGAAAGTCAAACAGGGCAACAGCCAGCCTTTATACACCTTGTCGTTACTCGTAGCCGAATTGGATTAACATATTTAAATAAAAATGTCAATAAATATTTTAAACAGTTACTCCCCTCTAATACGGCGATCGAGTTCGGTTATCTCGCATCCCAGCATCTAGGCAGCGAGAAAATTTCAAGCGATGATGGAACAGAGAGCAAAACAAAGCCCTCGAATTGCATGAGTCTGTTTGCATGAGTATTGTGAAGTTAAGTGGCAGTTAAAACTAACAGGGAATTCAAAACCTTAAGGAAAAATGTAGAATCTTGACCTTAAGACAGAGGTTTTTACCCTTTACGATCCTCAAAATTGGGAATAATATTGAGAAAACTAAACTCTTGCTCCACTTCGCCTTGAACTAGCCGTTAAAGCTAGCGAGCTACCGGAAATCGACGGGGATTACTGAAAAATCCAGCATAAAAGTAATCCCAAACAAAAAGCTTCTACCGATCGTCACCGATAAACAGGAGGGGAAACATCCCCTTTGTCGCAGTCTTTATCCCACTTGCAAAAGTGGGACAGGGTATCACCAACTTTTTATCTGTTGTTACAAGGAGTGCAATACTCACCCATGTCCACCATAACCCCCAAAAACAAAACAGTGAAAGCCGATCGCATGGGCAGCCGGCCATACTCCTCAACGGATACGGTTCGTACCTATCTGCACGAGATCGGTCGCGTACCTCTGCTAACCCGAGAAGAAGAAATTGTTTTCGGGAAGCAGGTGCAGCAAATGATGAAATTAATCGAAGCAAAACAAGCACTTGCTAAAGAATGGCAGCGGGATCTGACGGATCAAGAGTGGGCTGCCGAAATGGAGTTGACCGAACCTGAACTTAGCCGGATCTTGCACATAGGGCGGCGCGCCAAGCAAAAGATGATTGAAGCGAATTTGCGGCTAGTAGTCGCGATCGCCAAAAAATACCAGAAACGCAATATGGAATTCTTGGATTTAATCCAAGAAGGCACCCTCGGTTTAGAACGAGGAGTCGAAAAATTTGACCCGATGCGGGGATACAAATTTTCTACCTATGCCTATTGGTGGATTCGGCAAGCAATTACCCGCGCGATCGCCCAACACGCCCGCACAATTCGATTGCCAATTCACATCACCGAAAAACTCAACAAAATCAAAAAAGTGCAGCGGGAACTTACCCAGCAGTTGGGCCGGTCTCCCTCCCCCGGGGAAATTGCCGCGGCCTTGGAACTGCACCCTTCCCAAATTCGGGAATACCTGCTGATGGCAAGACATCCAGTTTCTTTGGACTTGCGGGTAGGAGACAACCAAGATACCGAACTGCAAGAACTCTTAGAAGACGAAACTGCATCTCCCGACAACTACATTACCTCGGAATTACTGCGGCAAGACCTCGATACTTTGATATCAGAACTGACCCCCCAGCAGCGAGATGTGATAATTCTGCGCTTCGGTTTGGAAGACGGCACAGAAATGTCTCTGGCGAAAGTGGGAGAACGCCTCAATCTCAGCCGGGAACGGGTGCGGCAGCTAGAACATCAAGCCCTCGCCCACCTGCGCCGCCGCCAATCTCAAGTCCGAGAATACTTGGCTAGTTAGTCACTAAAAAAGTTGAGATTTTGGGAAATCTCAACTTTTTTTACGTTTATACCAGTTTGAAAAAAGAATGTAACTGTAAGCCCGTGATTCACACAATTAGGCAAGAGGTCATTCCCAATTATTCCATTCTTTAATCTAAAACACGACTTACGCACTATCGAGCTTAAATCAAGGGTTTGAGATTGCTTCACTACGTTGTCTTCGGACATAAAATCGTAGTATATGCGTCCAGGACTATAAAATTTAAAATCTAAAATGGTATTATTTGACGGGTCGATCGCCCGATCGGGGCGGACGCAAAATTTGTCAAAACTAATCTTACATTTAAGTTCAGGAACCGGGCGGGCGATTGTTCCTTCAAGTTAATAGCCAACATTAAGCCAAATACCCGGTTTCTCTACGATCTTTGTGAAACTGGTACAAGAGGCGCTTGGAACCAGCTATTTTAAATTTTGGGGTCTGGAGTGGTTTTGACTTATTTGATATTGACAGGAAGTTTAGAAGCGATCGCGATCGTGCTTGCTCTCTCGCCCGGTAACTTGAGCATCGCATTCCCCGCACGCCGCGCACAGGACTCGGACATCAAATCCGGCGTTTTAACCTCGCAATCTCCCCCAAATCCTGCGCCAGATACAGCTAGCACAGGTTTAGCAGATGGCATTTACCTCTACGGCCAGTCGAGCAAGCCAGAGGAAATTAAACAAGAATATTTTGTATTTGAAATGCGGCAGAGTAAGGTAGTCGGAGCTTTTTACCTGCCTCGGTCTGCTTTTTACTGTTTTTACGGCACAAGCGATCGAACTCAGTTAAATTTAACAGTAGTTGACAGTTACGACGGCAGTCGCTCTCCCTACTCCGTAAATCTGCAACAGTATTACCCAATTTCCACCATCAGCGAAAACGATCGGCGCATCTTGGGTACTTGCAAAGAATCTCACAAACAGCAGGTGTGGGAAAAGTAGGAAACTCGCGCTGCGCCACAAGTCAATCGATTTTAGATTTTAGATTTTAGATTTTAGATTTTAGAATTGAAGAAAGCAACCCCACTGATACATCGGGGGCCCCCGGACCAAATTGCTTTCGCTCAGGGTTCAGGAAACAGCAGTAAAATTGCTCCTGAGTTTAGAATTTCGGACGGACACCACACACATGGCAAGATGAAACTGCGTCGGAAAACACTATCGATCGTTGGCATTACCATCGCTGCATTGACTGGCATTCTGTATGTCGCCTCCTCAAGCATCCTCTTGGGCAGCCTGATCAAAGCAGAGGAACAAGAAGCCACACAGGTTGTCAAGGGAGTGCTCAGCGTATTCGGGCAAACGGCAGACGACTTCAACTCGCGCTTTGCCGACTGGTCGGCCTGGAACGACACCTACGATTTTATCCAAAACCGCAACTCAAAATTCATTGCCTCCAATTTAATTCCAGAAGGGCTGGCTAATATAAGAGTTAATATAGCCGTATTTGTCAATACTTCTGGCCAAATAGTTTACGGTAGGGGTTTAGACAGCGAAAAGCTGAAATTAACGCCTGTTCCAGAAGCATTAAAACGGCGCATTTCTCTCAGCGACCCGCTGTTGCAGCACCGCAACGCCAAAAGCAGCCTCGCTGGTATCCTGCTGCTACCGTCAGGGCCAATACTGATTACTTCCCGGCCAATTGTCAGGACTAAAAGCACCGGCCCGATCCGAGGTACGCTGATATTCGGGCGCAACTTGGATGCTGCGGGCATTGCGAAGCTTTCTAAAATTACTCGCTTGCCGCTAATCGTACACAGCGTTAATGAGCCTGGGTTGCCTGCTGACTTTCAGAAAGCGCGGGAGAAACTGTCGGAAAAAAAGCCGATTTTGGTGCGTCCTTTAAGCGAAGAGTCGATCGCGGGTTACACTTTGATCCGCGATATTTACAACCAACCTGCGCTGCTATTGCGGGTGGATATCCCCAGAGAAATATATCGGCAAGGTCAAATTAGTTTGCTGTACCTGCTGGGGTCTGTAGCGTTAGCGGGAGTTGGGTTGGTCGGGTGCACTCTGCTACTGCTAGAGCGTCTGGTGCTATCTCGGTTGAGCGGTTTGGCGAAAGCAGTGAACCGCATCAGCAGCAGCCAAGACCTCTCGGTGCGACTGCCGGTGACGGGGGAAGATGAGTTGTCCGACCTTGCCCATACTATCAATGGAATGTTGAGTGCGATCGCGATCGCCGAAAGCGAACAACTTGAGGAAAAAGCCCGCTATCGAGCCGTAGTCGAGCAAGCTACAGATTGTATTTTCCTATGGGACGCTCAAACCAAACGCCTTTTGGAAGCCAATACAGCGTTTAGAGACTTGCTCGATTACAGTCTGGATGCGATTTCGCAACTAACTATTTACGATATCATCGCTTACTCTAAAGACATAATTGACAACAATATCGAGTTGCTGCTGACGAACAAACAATTCAGAATTGGCGAAGTTCTCTACCGCCGCCGAGACGGTTCCTGCGTGGACGTGGAAGTGAGCGGGAGCGTGATTTCCTACGGCGGCCGCGAGATTATTTGCACGGTTGTCCGCGACATTACCGAGCGCAAACAAGCCGAAGCCGAACTGCGAGCCTCCGAAGAACGCTACAGACTTTTGTTTAAAAATAACCCCCATCCGATGTGGGTTTACGATTTAGAAACTCTAGAATTTATAGCCGTCAATCAGGCTGCTGTCCAACACTACGGCTACACTCGCGACGAATTTCTCAACATGACCGTTGCGGACATTCGTCCCTCCCAAGAGCTGCCGAGATTGCTAGAAAATATCTCCCAAGTAGATGCCGGTATTGAGTTTGCAGGTGTGTGGCAGCACCAGAAAAAAGACGGAACAATTATTGATGTAGAAATTACTTCTTATGCTCTGGTATTTGATAGCAGAAATGCTGAATTAGTGCTTGCTCACGACGTGACCGACCGCTTGCAAGCCGAGGCAGAACTCTACAAGGCAAAGGAAGCCGCAGAAGCAGCTAGTTTGGCTAAAAGTCAGTTTTTGGCTAACATGAGCCACGAACTGCGAACTCCTCTGAATGCGATTATAGGTTACAGCGAGATTCTGCAAGAAGAGGCTTTAGATTTGGGCGAAGAAAATTTTGTATCGGATTTGGAGAGAATTCACAATTCAGGCCAGCTTTTACTTTCCTTAATTAATGATATTCTGGACTTGTCGAAGATTGAAGCCGGTCACGCGGAACTTGAATTAGAAACTTTTGACGTTTCGGAGGCAGTTCAAGATGTAGTCAGAACTGTTGAACCGCTATTTTTGCGAAACACTAATCGCCTGAATGTGGAGTGTCCTAATAATATTGGCGAATTGTATTCCGATCAAACTAAGTTTACTCAAATTTTGTTTAATTTGCTCAGTAATGCAGCTAAGTTTACTCATAAAGGAACAGTTACACTCAGCGTTGAAAGAATAAAAAATAACGAGAATAGTGGGAACTGGGAACAGTTAATTATTAAGTGTACTGATACGGGGATTGGGATTACTCCTGAACAGCTACAAAAGTTATTTCAACCTTTTACGCAAGCTGATGCTTCGACTACCCGCAAGTACGGAGGTACGGGTTTGGGCTTGGCAATAGCGCAGAAATACTCTCAGATGCTGGGGGGAGAAATTACTGTGAGTAGCGAGTTTGGCAAGGGGTCAACTTTTACTCTGATGTTGCCAGCATAGCTCTTTTTTAAATTTTAGAGGGGCGCAAAAGTCTTGACTACAAACAACATTAATACTCAATGCCTGGTTGAGCTTTAATCCCTTGTTCTCGGAATGGATGCTTAACTAAAGTCATTTCTGTCACCAAGTCTGCCCGTTCAATTAGCGCTGGCGGGGCGCCTCTGCCTGTTAAAATAATGTGGGTTTCTTCTGGTTTTTGTTCTAACCCGGAAAGCACTTGCTCGACTTGCAAATAACCTAGTTTTAAGGCTATATTGACTTCATCTAGAAGAACTAATTTAAATTCGGGATTGCAGATGAAAGTTAGGGATTTTTCCCAGGCTTTTTGAGCTGTTTCGATATCTCGATCGCGGTTTTGCGTGTCCCAGGTAAAGCCTTCCCCCATTGCGTGAAATTCTAGCTGTTTTTCCCAGAGTTGAAAAACGGCTTTTTCTGCGGGTTCCCAAGCTCCCTTAATAAATTGTACTATAGCGACGCGGTATCCGTGACCGAGCGATCGCACAACCATTCCCAAAGCGGCTGTAGTTTTGCCTTTCCCGTTACCAGTATTGACTATAATTAAACCTTTTTCTTTTGAGGAGTTAGCGATTCGCTGCGCCTGGACTTCTTGGCGGCGCTGCATTTTCTGTTTGTGCTGTTCGGCTGTTAGGGAAGTTGTTTCTTTAGTTTCCATTAGATTTTTTTTAACCGCAGATGAACGCCAATAGACGCTGATGGATGCAGACTTTTTAGTTATTGCCAGACTAGCTGCAAGTTTAGCACGAAACCGGGCAAAACATCTTCTCCTGAAAGTTCGGCGGGAGATTCCAGTATTTCTACTTCTTGTCCTTGGCGATAGATTTCGACTCGGCGGCTTTTGCGGTTGATTAACCAACCTAGTTTTACTTGGTTGTTCATGTATTCTTGCATTTTGTCTTGGGTATCTTTTAAACTATCGGTGGGCGACATTAATTCCAAGACAAAATCTGGGGCGATGGGAGGGAATTTTTGTTTTTGTTCGGGAGTAAGTGCGTCCCATCTTTCCTTTTTTATCCAAGAGACATCGGGAGAACGATTTGCACCGCTGGGCAGTTTGAAGCAAGTTGAAGAATCGAAACAAATTCCCAGTTTGGTTTGTCGGTTCCAAATCACAAAATCTGCATTAATTTCTGAGTTATAACTTCCGGTTTCTCCTCCCGTAGGTGGCATGATGATTATTTCTCCTTTGGCGTTGCGTTCAAATTTGACATCGGGGTTTTCGCGACACAGTTGATAAAATTGGTCGTCGGTTAGTTTAACTATCGAGTTGAAGTTGATGGTAACTGCTATCATGGTATTTTATCAGGATGCGTTGGAATTTTTAAGCCACATAATCTATCTATAGCAATCCTAAATGATTTGCGTAATTATTGTAGGGGCAATCCCCCCGTGGTTGCCCCGATAGATAGGGGGTAGGCAAAGAAAGGCACTACCCCTACAAATTTATCTGAATGATTTAGGATTGCTATATGCGGATAAATGCCGAGCGATGCAGATGAGGTAAATATTATTGATGTGGGAAGGAAGATTTGAGTGGTAGTTTTTGGGAGGCAGTGGTGATATCATTATATCATCTACTTATAACTAACTCTCAAAATTTTTATAAAAAGCTTTGAGGAGGAAACACTTACAGACATACCAATAATAAAACGCAATGTTGATTTCGCTAAACAATTTAGGTACTCCCTCTAGTAAACTGGAGACTATCTTGTTTTTTAAATGCAGGGAATCCACGCCGATCGCAAAAAACAACAAGCCCAAACCAGCTAACAGTATTTGGTAGGGAGTAAACTGTAGTTCTCGCCGAAAAAACCATCCGTAGGATGACAAAACAACGGCGTACAAAAGACTTACTCCTAGCTTGGGAATTCCCAGTGCTACCATATATATATGAATTCTGTAAATTTCATTTAGTAAAAATCCACCTGTTAACAAAGCCGAAAAGAGAATAAATCGATTTTCTGAAGTGCGCGGTTGAATACTTTGAGCTAATTTATAGGTAAAAGTACAAACAATGACTGGTACAGAACATAAAATCTGGAAAGTCCGAGTTAACAAGGCGACATTGGGATTGGGGGAAAAATAAGGGTGAAAAAATAAATCGCTGACTTTTAAGCCGGAAAGTTGAGTAAAAATTATCAGCAGCGCCACTAGGAAGAAGGATAAACAATTTAGTCGGACAACCAAGCGAGAAATAGTCATCAGCAATTAATACCAAAAATTAGGTTTACTGCCAAAGTACAAAAAAATTATATCACCAATATCTCTGGAGATTTTGCTAAACTTAATCATGAGTGTTATCAAAATAAGGAGACAGTCATGCTGTCAGTGAAAGAAGCAGAATCGATCGTTCTAAATTTGGCGCAACCCCTCGACAGTCAGCGGGATGTAGAAACTGTAGACTTGCTGGCAGCATCGGGGCGCATTTTGGCAGCAGCCGTCACTGGTTCCCGGGATTTTCCTTATTGGGACAATTCGGCAATGGATGGGTACGCGGTGCGCTTTGCTGATGTGGAAAACTGTAGCGCCGAAAAACCTGTGGTACTCGAAGTAGTTGAAGAGATTCCAGCCGGATATCAGCCTCAAAATACCGTCCAATCGGGGCAAGCGGCGCGAATTTTTACGGGTGCTATGATGCCAGCGGGTGCTGATACGGTGGTAATGCAGGAAGAAACAAGGCGTGAGGGCGATCGCATTTTTATCTTAGTTTCTCCTGAAAAACCGCAAGCATTTGTCAGGCCGGGAGGCGCTTTTTATCAAGCAGGAACACCTTTGCTAACTCCCGGTACAGTTATCAACGCCCCAGAAATGGCGGTGTTAGCAACTGCCCAGTGCATTCAAGTTCCCGTTTATCGGCGGCTGCGGGTGGCAATTTTTTCTACTGGTGACGAATTGGTATCGCCTGACGAACCTTTGGCACCGGGGAAACTGGTAGACTCGAATCAGTATGCTTTGACAGTTTTGTTGGTCCAAATGGGATTTGAACCGATTCGATTGGGGATTGTTCCTGATAATGAAGATGCCTTAAACAAGGCGATATCCCGGGCTGTTGCGACGGCGGATGTGGTGCTTTCTACGGGGGGCGTCTCGGTAGGAGACTACGATTATGTCGAGAAAATTTTGGCGAATTTGGGAGGAAAAGTTCACATTAGTTCTGTGGCGATTAAGCCGGGGAAACCTTTAACGGTTGCTGAGTTTAAACGAGGTGAAAAAAGTGATGATTCTCCGAGTTTTAGTTCGGATTGTCTCTATTTTGGTTTGCCGGGAAATCCGGTTTCGGCTTTAGTCTGCTGTTGGCGGTTTGTTGTGCCTGCTTTGAGAAAGATGTCTGGGCTTGCGGCGGATGCTTGGGGGCCGGAGTTTGTCAAAGCTAGGTGTAATGCTGAATTGCGATCGCCTGGCCGGCGCGAAACTTATGTTTGGGGTAAACTACATTTAGTTGCGGGAGTGTGGGAATTTGAACCTGCTAGCGGCAGCCAAAATTCAGCGAATTTAATTAACCTCGCCAATACAAGTGGTTTAGCAGTTTTGCCACCAACGGACACCTGGATTGTACCGGGCGAATTCGTGGAGGTTTTAAAAGTTAGTCATTAGTTAGTTGTTATTTGTTATTTGTTATTTGTTCGGTATAAGCTCATGTAAAATATTAACAACTAAGTAATCTTCCTTCTTCCCTCTTCCTTCTTCCTTCTTCCCTCTTCCTTCTTCCTTCTTCCCTCTTCCTTCTTCCTTCTTCCCTCGTATTATGAGAATTTTAATTGTTGAAGATGACCCGATGATGCAACTGGGATTAGAGCAAGTTTTAGCCGATTCCCCAGAAATAGAAATAGTAGGACAAGCAGAAGACGGCTATTTAGGCGTAGCAGCCGCACTGAAACTAAAACCTGATATTATTGTAATGGATATCGGTTTGCCGCGGCTGGACGGCATAGCAGCGACGCAGCAAATTAAAGCACAACTGCCAGAAGTTAGAGTAGTAATGTTAACTTCTCACACGGCAGAAACTGAAATTATTGCTGCCCTTTCTAGTGGTGCTGATGCTTATTGTATTAAAGGTGCTTCCATAGATAGGCTGTTAGCAGCAATTGCAGCCGCAGCAGAGGGGGCTACATACCTTGACCCTCAAATTGCGCGCACTGTCATCGAGCACCTCAAACCCCCGATACCTGCCTCTACAACTACTTTTGGTCAGTTGTCGCAGCGGGAATTGGAGGTGTTAAAATTAATGGTGGAAGGTAACAGCAATCCGGAGATAGCAGCGGCGCTTTACTTGAGTCCAAATACGATTAAAACTCACGTTCGCGGTATTATGAATAAGTTGGCAGTGGATGACCGCGTGCAAGCAGCAGTTGTAGCGCTGAGAACTGGATTAGTGTAAAGAAGGAAGAAGGAAGAAGGAAGAGGGAAGAAGGAAGAGGGAAGAGGCAAGAAGGAATAAAAATAATTCAACATTTTTCAGTTGCTTTCTTCCCAATTCCCCATTGCGGATTCCCAATTCCCAACACCAAATTCCCATTATCAATTACTAGCAATTTGAGTGATATAATCTATGTCTGAGTGGATAGAAATTGGTAAAATTGTAGCAGCTCAAGGTTTGGACGGGGAAGTGCGAGTCTATCCCGATTCGGATTTCCCGGAAAGGTTTATCGAACCGGGGAAGCGGTGGATTTTGCGCCCTAACAAAAGTGAACCGGAACCGATCGAGTTTTTGGGCGGTCGCTACATTCCCGGCAAAGGGCTGTATGCTGTAGAGCTAGAGGGTGTGGAAGACCGCGATAGTGCTGAGGCGCTGCGGGGCTGTAAGTTGTTTGTTGAAAAGACCGATCGACCTTACCTAGAATCTGATGAGTTTTACGTCCAAGATTTGATCGGTATGGAAGTTTTTAACCAGTTAACCGGGGAAATCCTAGGCAAGGTAAGTGATATTATTCCTGCAGGTAACGACCTTTTAGAAGTAGAAACGAATCTAACGCCGCCGGAAACTGTCGCCGCAGAATTAGAAAAGCCAAAACAGCCGGAAACTCCCAAAGCCAACGCTGACCCCAGAAATACCCGCAAACCACGGAATATTCGCGTTAAAGAGCCTAAATCCACAAAAATTTTGATTCCTTTTGTGGAAGAGATTGTGCCAGTTGTGGACTTAGAACAAGGCAGAATTGAAATTATGCCTCCTCCTGGTTTATTGGAATAATATCATTTCTGGTCAATCGACCGGATATGATAGAGCAATTCTAAATAAGTCGTAAATTTTTTACCTCACCCCAACCCTCCCCTTGGTAAGGGGAGGCAGTAAGCAATTCACGAATGATGCGAGGATTGCTATATTAGTTATTTAAAATTCCCACTTCTCAATTCCCGATATTACTCTTTTTCTTTATTTGTGTACCGCACTATCAAGTAACTGATAGAAAGCGCGAAAATTGCCGTCGCCAAACCAATCAAGTCGGTTGCTGTTTTCTTTTCCAGGTCAAGAATGATGATTTTTCGAGATACTGCTATCAAAGAAGTTACAATAACTAGCTCTACTTGAATTACGTGCTTTTTCAGATAAGCTGTAATATTTTCCAAGATTTCCAGAGCAATTAAAACATTTAAAAATAACCCAAATATGACAAACAACGTGTCTTTTAACAAATTATCACTGTGGTTTACCAATTCTTTTGCTAAAAACACCAGCAAATCGCAAACGCTGACGATAATTACCAAAATCATCGCCAGTGATAAAATTTTCGATATTATTACCTCTACACTTTCCGTAAAATGCAGAAAATTTTCTTCATTCCCTAACTTAGAAATTTGCCTAAATATTTTTTTCAGCATACCGGTGATTTAGTCATCTTTCTTGATGATTCTGTCATTGTTCGGTACACTTTGCAAGGGTTTAACTCTGGGATTGCCTAGTTTCGCTGTGCCACCCTGGTGCTGGACAAGGGTTCTTTATCTACCTGTTATATTTTATAATTTTTCGTGTCACCTAGGAATCGATCGCACGCGATCGAACTCCTGATTAATAATTTTTGTCATAAAAAAGCCTCAAACTATTGTCTAGCAATATTTTGAGGCTTTCAAGGCGAGGTGCAATCACTGAACTAACTATCCATTCTCAACAGAGAATGATTGTTGATTCCCAGCTTGCTCCGACGCAATATACAAGATAGCTAAAAATTTAGCTCGGGTGGTTTAGTAGCGACGAGAATTGCCACCGCGATCGTTGTTACCCCAGTTACCGCTGTTAGAAGAACCACGTTCTTCGCGGGGTTTTGCCTTATTGACCTTGAGGTCGCGACCCATCCACTCAGCACCGTCAAGAGCCTCAATGGCTGCGGCTTCTTCTGCTTCAGTAGACATTTCTACAAAAGCGAAGCCCCGCATCCGACCTGTTTCCCGGTCAGCAGGCAACTGAACGCGCTTTACTGTTCCGTACTCTCCAAAAGTTTGGTTGAGGTGCTCCTGCGTTACTTCGTAGGATAAATTGCCGACATAGATTGACATTGAACATTCTCCAGAATCAGAGTGTGTAGAGATTTAAATCCGGAGGAACGCCGATCGAACGAACTGTACTGCCGAAAATAAAGCCTTGTAAAACCATCATAGCACCTTGAGGTGCAAACGGCAATTGTCTGACTCGATTAATTAAAAAGAAAGCAGAAGCTATTCGCCAGAAGGCATTCTGCGGAAGCAAAAACCCCCAATCAAGAAGGAACAACTCAGAATAAATAAATTTAATTTTTCTTGTTCCCGGGCTCTGCCGGGGAAACCCAGTTTTTAGGCTGTCTAATGGCATAACGATTTTAGGTTTTAGATCTGGGATTTGGGATTTAAGATTTATGTGTAGGGCGCGTCTGGACACAAAATTGCTCGATCGAAAGAGGTTGTTACCCGAAAAACGGATACAAGCCTCCGACTCCTGTCTTGGAGAGAGCCCAATTTTAGACTCTTGTTCAAAATCCCACATCTATCTGTGGAGTAAATCTCAAATCGTTCGGCTCAGAGCGATTGACTAAGCGCTTGTCGAACGTCTCGCCGAACATCAACCCGGTTCCTCCCCATGTCGATCGCCCGGGGCTTCCCGCTCGTTCTTCGGTGAGTTGTAACATCCCGTAGTTGGACGGCAGCTCAAGAAGTGACGGCGAGGGTGGATTTTGCCCAATTAAATTCCTCAACTTCTGCTGCAACTTCTGATCCAACTTCCGCCGCAGTTTCTGCCCCAACCAGCACCAACTGCACCGCACAAGCTTTTAACTCGGGCTGTTTGGAATCTGGACAGCTTGCAGCATGAGTCATAGCATTGGCTTCAGCACCTTCAGCCCACAGAGAACCCCAGTGCATGGGTACAAATAGCGTACCCGGGGCGATCGCCTTTGTGAGTTTTGCCGGAAACTGCGCCTTGCCGCGGCGCGATCGAACTTCCAGCAAATCCCCCTCCTTAATCTGCAATTTGGCAGCATCGCGGGGGTGAATTTCCAAAAACGGGTCCGGGTGCAATTGATTAATTTTTTCTGTTCTACCCGTCCGCGTCATCGTGTGCCAGTGTCCGTAAACTCTTCCTGTCGTTAACACAAACGGATAGTTCGGATCGGGAGGTTCTGCCAGTCCCCGGGAGTGATAGGCCGAAAATCTCGCCCGCGCATCAGGAGTGTGAAAACGCCTGTCAGTATACAGCCGTTTCGCTTCGTTCGCTGGATGCACAGGCTCGTTTTCCCGGCAAGGCCACTGCTGTGGCCCTTCTTGGCGGATGTATTCGTGGCTCAGACCGGTCATGTCGCAAGGCTGGCCGCGCGTCAACTGCGCGTACTCTGTAAAAACCTCCGCACTGTTCTCGAAAGCAAAGTGTTCGGCAAAACCCAACCGCCGTCCCACCTCGGCGAAAATGCTCCAGTCGTCGCGGGCTTCCCCGGAGGGAGTGTCGAAACCGGGACAAAAGGTAACGCGGCGTTCGGAATTTGTCATTACTCCGGTTTTTTCGCTCCACTGCGTTGCCGGCAGCAGGATGTGAGCGTAGGCCGAGGTTTCAGTGGGATAGTAAGCTTCTTGATAAATAGTAAAGGGCGATCGCAGCAAAGCGGCTTTAGTGCGTTCCAAATCCGGCATACTCACCACCGGATTAGTAGCTGCAATCCACAGCAACTCGACATCGCCAGTTTCCAAACCGGTAATCATCTCCCAAGCTGTGCGGCCCGGATTCGGGGAAATGCTTCCCGGTGCGATTCCCCAAAACTCCTCGACTTGGGTTCTGTGTTCGGTATTTTTCACAAATCGGTAGCCTGGGAGCAAGTGAGAGAGTCCTCCGGCTTCCCGCCCTCCCATCGCGTTTGGCTGCCCGGTGAGGGAAAACGGGCCACTTCCCGGTTTGCCGATTTGACCGGTCATCAAGTGCAAATTAATCAGCGATCGCACCTTTGCCGTGCCTTCCGACGACTGGTTCATCCCCATCGACCACAGCGACAAAACCCGCTGCGACTGTTCCCAGTAGTTGGCCGCCGTTTCTAACTCGCTGACAGTAATGCCGCAGCGCGAGGCTACAAACTCCGGCGTGTAGCTGCTAATAACCTCAGCAAAAGCTGAAAAATTCGCCGTGCATTCTTCAATAAACTCAGGATCTATTGCTTGCCTGCCTAACAGCAAATATGCAATTCCGTTAAGCAAATCTATATCTGTACCTGGTTTAATTGCTAAGTGCAAATCCGCCGCTTCAGCAGTCGGAGTCCGCCTTGGATCTACCACAATCATCTTGACATTGGGATTTTTTTTGTGGTATTTTGCTAATCGATTAAATACAATCGGATGGCATTCCGCTGTATTGCTGCCGATAATAAAAGCGCAATCTGTTAATTCTAAATCGTCGTAACAGCAAGGCGGCCCGTCCGAGCCAAAGCTTTGAACGTATCCAGAGACTGCTGAAGACATACACAAGCGAGAATTAGCATCAAAATTATTAGTACCCAGACAACCTTTCATTAGTTTCTGGGCAATATAATAATCTTCTGTTGCGAATTGACCCGAACCGTAAACGCACAAAGCATCGGGGCCGCTGGTGCTGCGAATTGTTTGGATGCGATTAACAATTGCATCAAGAGCTTCGTCCCAGCTAGCGCGGCGGAACGGTTGGTCGAGAGTATCTCGCATCATTGGATACAGTAGCCGATCGCTCCGAATGGACTCTGCTACGGTTGCTCCCTTAATACAAACCATGCCCTGACTCGATGGGTGATTGCGATCGCCCCGCACTTTCCAACTTTGTTTTTTGTCGGGAACAACTTCTAGACCGCAACCTACACCGCAGTAAGGGCAAAGAGTTTTTATAGTTTCCATCTGTTGATTTTAGATGCTAATTTTTGAAAGCTAATAGGTAATTCGTAATTTGTCATTATAGCCGGAACAGAGGGCTCCTGCAAATAACATATCAATTATTACTAAATTTTCCCATATATACTTCCCAGAAACGGACAATACCCTGATTTAAAATTACCCGCTATCTTACTAAAAATCGCGCTTGCTCTGGCTTGTAGTCAGCTTCTGGCTGCTACTAAATCTTCCTCAAACAGAGGAAATTCTAACCTAACTCTTGTCACCCCCAAGAAGGGGGGCTAAGAGGAATTTTTGCCTAGTTAAAACAGCGACCGCTACTACTTTTGACCTAGTTGTTGATAGCAATGTGAGATTTAATGGGGGACTATTATGCCGCCTACTTCCCTGATTTTACTTCAAATACGCCACCGTTGGTGGGGCTAAAAGTTACTTGGAACTCAGCAGTTTTTTCAGCACCTGCTGCGGCATCGACAGGAGTTTGCAAAACAGGCAGAGGAGTTTCTTTGACGAAATCTTTAGCTGCTTTATTTGTGGGATCGAACTGTAGGATATCGCCGTTTTGTTTTACTTTGACCCGATAAGTCAAACTTTCGGTAAACGTTGGAGTTGTTCTCCATTTTTGGTCGATTTGTGCATACAACTTCTGTCCGATCGCATCGAGTTCGGCTTGGTCAGAAATCTCTGATGTGGCACTGGTTGCTGCATTGGGCGCGACGGCGCTGTTAGCAGCAGCAGCGATGGCTGCAGGGCTGGCATTCGGTGCAGGACTTGCAGCAGCGATGGCTGCAGAGCTGGCATTCGGTGCAGGACTTGCAGCAGCGATGGGTGCAGGACTTGCAGCAGCGATGGGCGCAGGACTTGCAGCAGCAGCGATGGGTGCAGGGCTAGCATTCGGTGTGGCGATGATCGAACTTGCTGCGATTTGCGGGCTGGCGGGAGAACTCACAACCGCCGCCGCAGTCGCCGCCGGAGGTGTAGTTTCTGCTAGTTTCGCTTGCTTTAGCTGGCTGGAAACAGCAGACATATTGACTGCGGCTAAAGTAGCCATTCCTAACAACCACGAGGCAGCCAGGATGCCGCGTTTTTTTGGCGAGGCTTCTGGGGCTTCTGCAGCGTGATGCACAAAAGGCCCAGGGGCGATCGGCCTGTTAGCAGTCTCCGCAAGCGCAGGCTTTTTGCTAGCAGGTAATGGCATCGGTAGCGCGACCGCTTCTGTCTCCGAGTCCGTTGCTTCACCTTCTTCGTGGTGCGCGTAGCGAGAAAACAAGAACTCCAAAGCAAAGTTGCGAAGTTCGTAGTATTTCGGGTCTTCCATAATCCGCGCCCGGTTGCGGGGACGGCTGAACGGAACGTGCATATCTTCGCCGATGGAAGCTGCTGGCCCGTTGGTCATCATCACGATGCGATCGGCCAAAAACAAAGCCTCATCAATATCGTGAGTAATCATAATGACGGTAATTTTTTCCTTCCGCCAAATTTTCAGCAATTCTTCCTGCAACTCTTCTCGGGTAATCGGGTCTAGAGCTCCGAAAGGTTCGTCCAAAATCAACAGTTTGGGACGAGTTGCCAGAGCTCTGGCGATCGCCACCCGCTGTTTCATCCCCCCGGACAATTGGCCCGGTCTTTTGTTACAAGCTTCGGTCAGCCCCACTAATTCCAAGTGTTCCTTGACGATCGTATTGTGTTCGTCTGCGGACTTTTCCGGGTAAACATTTTCAACGCCGAGGTGAATGTTTTCAGTAGCAGTCAGCCACGGTAGCAGCGAGTAGTTTTGAAATACCACCATGCGATCGGGGCCTGGTTCAGTAATCTGCGAACCTTCCAGGGCCACTTCTCCGTTTGTCGGCCCGTTGAATCCCGCGATCATGTTCAGCAAAGTTGATTTGCCGCAGCCCGAGTGACCGATCAAACAAATAAATTCGCCTTCATTAATAGTCAGGTTTACACCGTCTAGAACGACGTAAGGGCCTTTAGGAGTTTCGTAGACTTTCGATACGTCTTTAATAGTAAGAAAGTCTTGCTTGGGCGTTTGAATTGTCGTTTTTTGGGGGGTGTTTAGAGTTTGCATTTTTTCAGGATTTGGATTTTGGGTCGGGGAATTAGACATGACAACTTTCGATTGAGAATTTGAAATTAGGGATTGAGGAAGGGGAAAATGTGGAGTCTTGTTTCCTGATTTCTTGCTCCTCATTCCCTCTTCCTATTTGCTGGTTATGCTGGCAGTTTGATGGAACACTGACTGCCTATTTGTTCAATTAAGATTTCTTCAATGCGGACGGCGCGCTTAATTTTGACATTCTGAAGATATTGGATCGGGTCGTCTAGATTAAACACAGTGCCGTCAAATAGCTCGATCGTCCGGCGATCTCTGGCGATATCCGGCAAGCCCAATTCGCGCACTGCTTGACCGAAAACATCGGGCCGCAAAACTCGATCGACCACTTCCACCCAGTTTTTCGGGAACGGGATCAGTCCCCAGCGAGCCATCTGCGCCATCACCCACACCATTTCTAGGCGGTCTGGAAAATTGGTTTTGTCAACGTAGAACTGGTTGAAGTTGTAGAGCATTTCTGGTTCTTTCTCCGTACCGGAGTTGTACGGATCGATGAACCCTGGACGGATGTCTTTCGGATCGGCGCCGATGTATTGTTCTTGGCTAATCAATCCTAGGACTTCTTCGCGGTTGCGGCGGTCGTCGCAGTAGTCGCAGGCTTCCAGAAGCGCTTTGACGAGGGCGAGGTGGGTTTGAGGATATTTCTGAGCCCAGTCTTCGGTAACACCGAGAACTTTTTCGACGTGTCCGGGCAGAATATCGAGGGAACGGGCCATGACAAAACCCGTGCCGCTGTTGACTGCGTGGGAGTTCCAGGGGTCGCCTGAGCAGTAGCCGTCAATGTTGCCTGCTTTTAAATTCGATACCATCTGCGGGGGAGGAATCACGTTCAAGCCCACGTCGAGGTCGGGGTCGATGCCACCGGCTGCCAGCCAGTAGCGGAACAGCAGATTGTGCATGGAGGCGGAGTGTACCATGCCCAAGGTGTGAACTTTATCGGGACTCTTGGCGATCGCAGCTTTGAAATCCTCTAATGTCCGAATGCCTTGTCTGTAAAGGTCTTTGCTGAAAACAATCGAATTGCCGTTGCGAGAAAGCGTCATGGCGCTACAGATGGGCACAGGGGCTTCACCGTCGAGCCCCAACAGCATACCGATCGGCATTCCTGCGACCATTTGCGCCGCGTCCAGCCGTCCTTCGGCGACTCCTTTGGCGATCGCTTTCCAGCTAGGTTCGCGGCTGAGGGTGACTTCTTCCAAGCCGTGGGCTTTGAAAAATCCTTTTTCTTTAGCGACTACTAAGGGGGCGCAGTCGGTGAGGGGAATAAAGCCGATGTCGAGGTTAATTTTTTCCAAGCCGTTGCGGGCGATGACAGCGGGTTGTTGTTTGGCCCGGCGCTGTTTGACCCGCTTTTGCTGGTTGAGGAAGTAAACCATTTCGTTACGCAGTGCGTAGTAACTCGGATGGTTGACAACTTCCATGCGTTTGCGGGGGCGGGGAATGTTCACCTCGAGGATTTGCCCGATTTGGGCTTCCGGGCCGTTGGTGAGCATCACAATGCGATCGCTCAGCAATAAAGCTTCGTCCACGTCGTGAGTTACCATCACGCTGGTGACTTTGCTTTCCTCGCAAATTTTCATCAACTGGTCTTGCAAACCGCCGCGAGTTAAGGCATCGAGGGCGCCGAAGGGTTCGTCTAGCAGCAGCAATTTCGGGCGAATCGCTAGGGCGCGGGCGATCGCAACTCTTTGTTTCATCCCCCCAGAAATTTCGCCCGGGCGTTTGTCGGCGGCGTGTCCGAGTCCGACTAATTTAATGTGGTGTTCTATCACCAACTCGCGATCTTCTTGAGAGTTACCGCTGTAAATTTCATTTACTGCTAGGGCAATATTTTCGCGTACCGTCAGCCAAGGTAGCAGCGAGTAATTTTGAAACACCACCATTCTGTCCGGGCCTGGATCGCGGACTTCGCGTCCTTCTAAAGTAATCCCGCCTTGACTTGCTTTGTCGAGGCCGGCGATGATATTTAGCAGTGTAGATTTGCCGCAGCCAGAGTGTCCGATTAAGGTGATGAATTCTCCCTTTTTAATTTTCAGTTCGATATTTTTAAGAGCGATGTATTGCTCTCCATTGGGCAAGTTAAATACGCGGTCAACGTGGTCTACTTCAACAAATACTGACATGGCAATTTTAGGTTAGTTTGTAATTTGTATGATGCTGATTATTAATTGGGCATTGGGCATTGGGCATTGGCCATTGGGCATTGGGCATTGGCCATTGGGCATTGGCCATTAATTTATAACTAATTTCTAGCAGTTTGTAGTGGGCAACCATTCCCCATTCCCCATGCCGGATGCCCGATGCCGGATGCCCTATGCCCTATGCCCTATGCCCTATGCCCAAATTCTATTTCTGTTCTTCAGGAACAACTTTGGAAGCGATGAAACCCACCATTCTGTCTAAAATCAAACCGACGATTCCTACATAAAGCACTGCTAGAATCACTGCACTGAGTCGAGAACTGTTGTAAGAGTCCCAGATGAAGAAGCCGATGCCGACGCCGCCGACTAACATTTCGGCAGCTACGATCGCCAGCCAAGACAAACCGATACCAATTCTCAAGCCAGTGAAGATGTAAGGAACTGAAGAGGGGAGCAGGATTTTCCAGAAGTATTTTTGGTTAGGGAGGCGCAAGACGCGGGCGACGTTTCTGTAGTCTTGGGGTATTTGTTGAACGCCTACTGTGGTGTTAATTAGAATCGGCCATATTGCTGTAATTAAGATTACGAAAAGAGCTGAAACTTCGTTAGCTTTCATCCCCATGCCTTCAAAGGGATTGAACTGTTGAAATACAGCCAGGGCGATCGGCAGCCAAGCCAGGGGCGGGATAGTTCTGAATACTTGAAACAGCGGGTCTAAAGCATCGAACATTAAGGAGTTGGTGCCGATGAGGATGCCCAAACTGATGCCGAGAACTGCGGCCAAAGTAAAGCCGATCGCCACCCGCTGCAAGCTAGCCAAAATTTGCCAGAACAAGCCTTTGTCTGTACCGCCGTTGTCGAAGAAAGGATTGATAATCAGCTCCCAGGTTTCTTGGACAGCTTTGATTGGTCCCGGCAAGCTGGACTCGGGACTGTGGCAGAGGATTTGCCAGATTATGAGCAGAACTGTAATTGCTACCAGCGGGCGGATGATTTTTCGGCGGTTTTTTTGAACGTGATCCAGAACGAAATTTACTGGATTTTTGCTTTTAGTAACAGCGAGATTTGTTGCCATTTTTGTTTTTGCAGTTTTGTGAATAATCGATTATTTGTAGATACTTGGAACAGAGTTCAACTGGTTTTGCCCCTGGAACGAACCCTGCGTTTCACTCGATCCAACACCGTCAATTTTAGGTATTTGTCAACTGTTAACAGTCAACAGTCAACACTCAACAGTCAACAGTCAACAAACTAATTATGCTTTTTTGATTGCCAGACCCTTCAGATATTCTTCGGGTTTTTCTGGGTCAAACTTCACGCCGTCAAAGAAGGTTTCGACACCGCGAGAAGTGGTAGCAGGAATTTGGGCTGCGGGAACGCCAAGTGTTGTCGCTGCTGCTTTCCAAATATCTTCGCGGTTAACTTTATCAACCGTGGCTTTGATGTCGGTAGTTGCCGGGATATAACCCCAGCGAATATTTTCAGTTAAGAACCAAGCATCGTGACTCTTGTAGGGATAAGAAGCATTATCAGCCCAGAATTTCATAGCTACTGGGCTGGCAGCTTCAATGCGGCCGGTACCGTAGTCAACTTGACCTTTAGAGCGACCGATAATATCTGCTACTGGAACTTTTAACCACTTATCTTGAGAGATGATTTGGCACATCTCATCGTGATTTTCTGCCTTGTCGCACCACTGCTGGGCTTCCAGTACGGCCATTGTAATTGCTTTAGCAGCTTTGGGGTTTTTCTCAACCCACTCTCCTCTTAAAGCTAAAGCTTTTTCTGGGTGGTCTTTCCAAAGTTCTCCGGTTAATAAGGCGGTGTATCCTACCTTTTGAGTAACTAGCTGAGCATTCCAAGGTTCGCCTACGCAAAAGGCTTCCATGCTGCCAGATTTCATGTTCGCTACCATTTGGGGCGGCGGTATGGGAATCACGGAAACATCTGTATCTGGATTAATACCGCCGGCTGCTAGCCAGTAGCGCATCCACAAGTCGTGGGTACCGCCGGGAAAAGTTATAGCAACAGGAACGTTTTGATTGCCAAAAGCTGCTTTCAGGGGTGCGCTGTCTGTACCTACTTTTAAATCTAGGTATTTTTTGCTGAGGGAAATTGCTTGACCGTTAGTATTTAACCGCGCCACAATGTTCATCGGCACTGGCTGATTGCCTTTGGTAATAGTGCCTAATGTCATGTGGTAAGGCATCGGGGATAAAATGTGGGCTCCGTCAATGCCGCCTTTGTCGGAACCGAGTTCTAAGTTGTCGCGAGTAACTGGCCAAGATGCTTGTTTAGTAACTTGTACGTCTTTCATGCCGTACTTGGCAAATAACCCTTTTTCTTGGGCAATGATTAAGGGTGCTGAGTCGGTGAGGGCGATGAATCCGAGTTTGGCTGCGGTAACTTCTGGGGCGTCGGCGGGGTTGATGTTGACTGCTGGGGCGGCGCTGGGTGATGGGCCGCCGGCTGCGGGGGTGGCACTTCCGTTAGATGTGGTGGAACTGGAACTGCAACCGTGGGCTAGGAGGGTGCCGGCTGCTGTTGCTCCGGCGGTGATGATGAATTTTCTTCTAGAAAGGTTGCTCATTTGTCTTGAATTGTTGTTGTACTTTGAGATGGTGGAAATGTGAGATGTGAGATTGATTCGCGACCTTCGCATCGCATCTCACATTATGAGATTAGGCGTCGATCGTCACTCTGCCGATCGCCCGCGCGCTGCAAGTTAAAATGAACCCTGGTTCTAAGCCGGCGGCCGCTTCGGGGTGGCTGTCGTAGGCCGCAATATTACCTTCTAGGAGTTTCTGCTTACAAGTGCCACAAACTCCCTTTCGGCAATCGCTGTCAAGTTCGACCCCGGCCCGTTCGGCAACGTCGAGAATGTACTCATCTTCGCTGCAAGCAACTTCTTTGCCCGATCGAGCGAAAATGACAGTAGATGTCTGAGGTTTGGGTGCCTGGGCTGCCGCTTCGCCCTCCTCAACCGTCAATTGCAGTTGCCGGTGCAGCACAGCTACATCGCCTGTAATCTCTTTGGGAACTGCCCCAAACTGCTCGACTAACAGTTGATGCAGCAGCGGTTGGAGGTCTTCGCAAGGGATGCCTTTTTGGACGCAAGTACCCAAATGAGCGTCTTTGCCGACTGTGCCTCCCATGTAAATGTCTACACCTTCGAGGGTTTTGCCGTTCTTGCGAACTTTGGTTCCCATCAAACCGATGTCTGCCACTTGGGGTTGACCGCAGGAATTGGGGCAACCCGTCCAGTGAATTCTGACCGGTTTGGGAAGTGAAAGTTCGACTTCGAGTTCCTCAATCATTGCCACGGCGCGGCTTTTGGTTTCGATGAGGGCGAAGTTGCAAAACTTGGCGCCGGTGCAGGAAACCAAGGCTCGCGTCAGGGGTGCGGGGTCGATGGAAAAACGCTGCAACAGCGGTTCTTTGACTAGCGATTCAATCCGCGAGTCTGGAACGTTGGGAATAATCACGTTTTCTTCGACGGTGAGCCTGAGTTCGCCACTACCGTAAACCTCGGCGATTCTGGCCAAATCGAACAAATCCGATGCTTGCAGCCGTCCGACAGGAACGTGCAGCCCTACATAGTTGAGCCCTGATTGTTTTTGGGGGTAGATGCCGATGTGGTCGCGTTTGTCCCAGGTGATTTCATCTTTGAGGGCGGCGGCGGGCAAAGTGCGACCTAATTCTTGTTCGACTGCGGCTCGGAATTGTTCGATTCCGAGTTCGTCAATCAGCCACATCAGCCGCGATTTTTGGCGGTTTGCTCTCGGGCCTTGATCGCGAAACACAGTTAATATGGCTTTGCACAAATCTACAACGTCGCTGGGACTTGCCCATGCGTTGAGAGGAATTGCAGCTTCGCAGCGTTTGGCGGAGAAGAAACCGCCGACTAAAACGTTAAAGCCGATGTTGCCGTCTTTGTAAGCGGGTACGAAGGCGATGTCGTTGATTTCTGCGTGGACTGAGTTGTCGCGGCAGCCTGCGATCGCAATATTAAACTTTCTCGGCAAATTTGAAAACGCGGGGTTGCCTTCGCCGCTGTTCGTAATCATGTCTTGGACTTGGTTCGCCAGTTCCCGCGTATCTATCAGTTCGTCGGCGTCCAGGCCCGCGACTGGGGAACCCGTGATGTTGCGTACATTGTCCATGCCAGACTGGATGCTGGTCATGCCCGCTTCTTTGAGGCGGCGGAAGATGTCGGGTACGTCTTCGATGCGAATTCCGCGCAATTGCAGGTTTTGTCTGGTGGTGATGTCGGCGCTGCCGTCGTCGCCGTAGCGTTGGACGATTTCTGCTAGCGTTCTGGTTTGATTGCTAGTAATGATGCCGTTGGGCAAGCGCAGCCGCATCATGAATTTGCCCGGAGTTACTGGCCGAAAGAAAATGCCGAGCCATTTGAGGCGGTGCTCGCGATCTGTTTCGTCCATTGCTTCCCAGCCGATTGCGGCGAAGTGGTCGAGTTCGCCTTTTAATGCTAAGCCATCTTTTTCGGCTTTGAGTTTTTCAAACTTGTTCAGGCTCGCTTGGGCTTTGGGTTCTACTGTTTGGGTCATCGGTTTACCCTCGCTGCTGGCTTGTGTGGGGAGGTATTGACTTGGAGCATAAAGTGTGTGTTTCCTGCTAACCTTAGTGACTGTATGGATTTAAAACTGTATATTTAGTTACTAGATGGAATTTCTTTTAAGCATGGTTGGTCTTCTGTAAAATTGAGCTTGACTGGGCGCTAGCTCGAACGTTGCCAAACTATTTATGGTTATAGTTGTTACCGATGATTCGGTCGATCGCTGCGTTTCGATGCACCTTTGTTATGAGCTAATGTAAGGCCCACGATTGTAAATATTCGTAGCTATTTTTACAAAATATTGAGTTTTATGAATATTTCGCATACTGCCGATGCGTTTTATACATGGCAAATGGGTAAAGAGACCCACAAAACCGAAAAATCTCTCTAAATCTTTAGATTTAGGAGGGGAGAGGGGGAAATTGGAATATCTAAGATTAATTTTGTGAGTGCGATCGCAGACTTAAAACGAGCTCGTCACAACATTAGAGCGGTCGCTGTCACACAGTTTGCCTCAAAACATCACATTATGTGCTATGGCAGCGTCACTATTAATTTTCGGAGAACGAGAGATGATACAAGTATCGAATTCAGGGAACGTCTCATGCTTTTAGTTCAACTTATCCCCGGCGCTATTTCCGAAATGCTTGCCTCTGTTAGCGATACGGGTTGTTTGACTTTAGCCGATCGCTACGGCTTGATGGCCGCTGTTTTGGACGACTCTCTCGACGATGAATACAGACATTCGATCAACCGCCTGCTGCGTTCTGTGATTAAGGGAAGAGTCAAGATAGTCAACGAACTGTCGGCGATATATTAACAGCATTTAAAAATTTGATTGATTTATGCAGCGCATAAGAGTGCAGAAACCACCGGTCGAGTTAGAAGGAACCCACGATGCCTGCAGCGGATGTAGGGCAGGAAGTTGATTAGGTGTTCTAAAAACGTGCGATCGCTTTTGCCGTAGGATTTTTTTTGATTATCCAATTCTCGCTTTGTGCGGCACTTACAGAAAAAGTGCTGATTCACAGTTTTGACGCTCAATTGAGAGCCTGTTGGGTGGAACGCTTAGGGTAAAATTAGTAAAATTGTTGGGCGCGATCGACATTTGAGGACTTTGAGGAATGAAGTCATCACAACAAACGTAATTATAATTATTCAACATCTCCAGAAAAGCCTGTCTTGAACAGGCAGGATGCCTGTTCCACAATAATTATTGGAGAGGTCTCTTGAACAGGGCTGGAAATGAAAGACAATTTATGAAAATTATTAATCAAACAATCCAAATATTAACAGAATCCGACATCGGCATCTACAACATCACGCCCACTTTTGTCAAAATTCATTGGTAATTGATAAAAAATCAATTAAGTCGATCGGCCAGAAAAACAATAATATCTTGTAGGGGCCCGTCAAGTCTGGACATTGACTTGCAGACTGTTTATGGCTGGACTCAACCGCCTAAACCCGGTAGTCAGTGTATTTTCACCTATACAAGACTTATGCAGCCATACTTTATACTGTGCCTGCATAAATCTTGTATTTAGTTACTGCCATTGGTTAGTTTTTTTAACCAATATAGTTGATATAATGCGATCGCCCGACCAAATTTTTAGCAATATTTTAATATTTTCAGGCGAAATATATGATTGACTGAAAATTAAAAACAGTCGAGCGAGCAGACTTGACAATTTAACAATGATTCCCAGGGAGCATTTTATGAAATCCATTGCTAAAAACAGCATCCACTGGACTTACTCAGTGGCTATTTTCTGTGCCATTTTCGCACTACAGCAACAAAAAGCTACAGCAGCAACGCTCTCTAACGGCTGGAATTATGCGCTCGATTCCTTCAACGACGGCGTGACAGGGCCCCAAATCGGCGGCGGCGAATTTGAATTTTACGGCATCGCCATCAAAGAAACATCAGATACAGCTTTCATCGCCATCAACTCCAATCTAAGTTTAGCAGGATATGCCGACCCGCTAGCTCAAAGAGGCAACATCAACTACGGCGATTTATTCTTCAATTTTTCCGGCCAAAACTTCAATACAGCTAACGCAAACGGCAGCTTGTTTGGTATCCGCTTTGCTGCCGGAAATGACTCCGGCGTGGCGACAACAGGCGTTTACAGAAATGTTACAGCGAAAAACGTCACCCAAACTAACTCTGGCTTTAGCAATTTAAATCAATTCAATACGGTAGTGGCATCTCAAGGTGGAACCCCATCAATGGGCGATTTAGCGGCCACAGACCCATATTTCCAACAAACAGGAAACTCGACTATTCTCAACTCCATAGCTACCGGTACAAAAGTAGGAGAAATCAATTTTTTAACCCCAGCAACTTTGAGTGTCCTCGGTCTTAATTTCGCTCAGTTTAATGCCGTGGGTTCTCAAACAATTGGATTCAGTTTTAATAAATCCTCAATGCCTTCGGGGAACTATATTGCTAACTTTTTTGCCGAGTGCGCTAACGATGCGATCGCTATTCAAGGCTCGTTTGAGGCTGTACCCGAACCTTCTACTTGGTTTGGTACTTTAGTAGGATTGAGCTTTTTAGGTATTGGCGCAGCAAAACGCAAAATTAAGCGCAATATTTCCTAAGTTAGGTAGGGTGTGCATTAAGTACCTTACGAATAGCTGCTATGCACACCTTACGAATAGGCGGAGTGCCTCACAAATTGCCAACAGTAGAGTAGATTAGCGAGAGATAAAATGTGCCCAAACATTCCCATCTGGCCCAGCAACTTGATTGACGTAACTGTAGGGATACATCAACTTTCTCCCCTCAGTATCGCTGTAACCAGTGAGTGCATCTCCCCAAGGATCTTGCACTATATAACCCTGAGAATTGTAGCCAATTAAAGTAAGAATGTGACCGGCCGCAGTAAAATCTCCCGCTAAAACTACTGGCCGCCGATTTAGCAATTCCGATCGCACCTCGGCCCACGTGCGAGTCGTACTAAAACTCGTCTTAAACCCGTAGGCCTGAATCAGCGCCGAAAGCACGTTGTGATCGGTTTGAGAACCCTGGCCGGCATAATCGAAACACCACTGCAACAACTCATCCTCCAACTGTCCGCCCCCCTCAGAACGAAGGCCGTAATAATAAAGCACCATGGCGATCGCAGTTACATTGCAAGTAGACCAATCAAAACGCGGATTGTCCCGCTGCGAAAAATACGGCACGTTCAATTCCACATTGTTCGGAACCGGATCGAAAATTTTATCTCCCCGCTTGAACTGAACAAAACTAGGAAAAACATAACCTGTATTGCCAAAATTCGGCAGTTCTTCAGTCAGGGAAACTTTCAGGTGAGATGCTTCCGCACCGTAGCTGTTCACGCCGTAAACTCGACCTAAAGGCAGCGTAGTTCTCTCGGTACTGCTCAGGCTAGCAGAATCTACCGGCCGTTTTTTAAACACAGTTGCTTGCAGGATTGTCATCGTCAAAGCACCGGGGTCAAAGGCAACTTCTTTGCCGTCTTTTTTTATTTTAACGTCCTGCCAATAAATAAATCCGATATTGCCGAAACCGGGAATTGGTTGGGCGAGAGTTACTCGGAAATGCCCCAAAATGCAGGCATAACCAGTGATCGCATAGGTGCTGCCTAAAGTTATTTGAGCAACTTGATTTGCAGGCAGTTTCGATGAATCTTCTGGTTGACCTTTAATCTGAGTTGTTTGAATTACCAACAGTTGAGCGCTGACGTTGCTATTCGGTACGTCAGCCAGGTCAAATTTTAAGATTTGAGTACCTTTGGCCAACTGAACGTCGGGTTCGTAAAAATAGCCAAAAGTGCCGATCGGCCAAATTGCTGAATCCAGAACCACCTTGAGATGCCCGTCAATAAATCCGTATTTGCTAACGGCCAACGTCTGGCCTGCTTTGACAAAAACTTTTTGCTGATTGTTGAGCCGGGAAGAATCAAGGGGAGCTACCTTAAACAAAGTGTCAGAAACTATCTTTAAGGTCAAACCTTGTCCGACAGTTAGCGGATCGGAAGTTACGGTAATGTAAATTATTTGGCTGCCAGTAACGTTGCCTTTGCTGTCAGTTGCCCGCAACCTGAGCCACCGAGATCCCGCTACGCTAAATCCTTTAGACAAATTAACTTGCCAAGTGCTGGTCTCTAGGTTTAGAGTGACGGTTAGGGGAAATGTATCCTCAGCTATCACGTCAATTTTTGCTGCTTGTTGCCGGTCAAAAGTACCCCGAAGGACGATCGGCTGATTTACTAAAACTTCTGACGGCCCTTGATAAGTTAAATTTACAGCGGGATTAAAAGATTTACCACCGCGGCTGAATTGCACAAAATCGGGATAAATGAAACCCGTATTGCCAAATTGCGGCAAATTCTCGGTCAGCGAGACTTTTATGTGGCTTTGTTCGATCGAGAATCCGGCAATTCCGTAAATCATTCCCGCCGGCAAGGTAGTTTTTTCTTGGGGTGGCAGGCTAGCCGCATTTAGCGGGCGCTTTTTAAACACAGTCGTTTTGATGATTGTCATCGTAACTGCATTTCTATCATACTCAATTCCCCTGCCGTCTCGCAAAATTTGGACGTGCTGCCAGTACAGAAATCCTGAAGTTCCTAAGTTAGGAACTGCCCGAGCAAAAGCGACTCGGAAATGGTTTTCCACGCAAGCGTAGCCGAGAATATTGAAAGTTTCTCCCGCGTTAAATTGTAATTTCTGAGTTGCTCCTAAAGTTCCAGAATCTACGGGGGTGAACTTTAACCAGGTCTTTTTTATCACCCACAGTAACTGCATTCCAGGCGGCGGAACCGGCAACTCAGCGCGATCGAATATGAGAATTTTTGCGCCTTTGGTTATAACTACGTGTTTTTCGTAGAAAAAGCCAGAGGTTCCCACCGGAGGAATTGGATTATTTAGTTGAACATTTAGGTGACCGTCTTCTAACTCGTAGTCCCTAATTTGATAAGTTTTACCTGCTGGTATTTCGGCTTTTTGCAGGTTGTTGAGATTGCTTGCAGGCAGTGTTCCGACTTTGAATGCGGTATCTCTGAGAGTAATTAACGTGAAGAATTGAGCGGGTGACTGAGAAGCAGGATTAACTTTGATGTTAATTGTTTGTTGGCCGATAACTTTGCCGGTCTTATCAGTTGCCTTCACCTGCAGTGTGCGAGTTCCGGCGCTATCGAATCCTTTTTCTAAACTGATGTGCCAAAAGCCTCTAGAGAGATTGATCCCCACATTCAGCGGATTTGAGCCTTCTGCTGCTGAAATCGCTGCCACTAGATTTTTGTCAAAACTGCCAACTAAGACAGTGGCTCTATTGGCCTCAATTTCTCGCGGGCCTAAGTAACTCAAAATAATGTTGTTGGTTGTCATTATATATCCCTCTACCTACTTAGTTATTCAGCTAAAGCAAGGATAACTTCTGATTTTATCAAACACAATGACCCGAACCAGGACAAAATCGCCCCTAGATTCAGCCTACGGGCGGTTAATGCCTTTTCCAGTATAAGTTTTTAATTATTGGCGGGAGTTGCGTCACAAATCTAACTTTAGACGTACCATAAGCACCTTAACCGAATAGATGCCTGGTTGAGCGGATTTGTGGTGCAAGTTTTGAGGGAAGGAATTTAGTCCAAGTAGGTTGCTTCCCCCTGTATCCTTGACCCCTCACTTGCTGAGTCAGGACTTACGAAAAAAACCCGGTTCCTACCAGAATATTGCTTATAGCAACGAGGCATCTAGGAAGAAACCGGGTTTTTAGCCGTTTGGTGCATCCAGGAAGGTTAGTGCGATCGGCTAAAATTCGACTAAACTATGGTGACCAGAATATCTTGAGCGTGAGTGTCAACTTTCATGGTTTCCCCTTCATAAACCTGAATGATTTTGCCGGTGCCGTCGATGACGAAAGTAACGCGCTTGGCATAATCGCCTTTCTCGACATCGTAAGCTTTGGTAATCGTGCCATCAACATCTGCTAATAGCTGGAAAGGCAAACCGTATTTTTCTGTGAACTTTTGGTGCGATTCCTCGTTGTCTCGGCTGACACCGAGAATTACAAGATCTTTGCCCTTGTATTCTTCATAAGCTGCTTTGAAGCTTTGGGCTTGTCTTGTGCAACCGGGGGTGTCATCTTTAGGGTAGAAATACAAGATGACGGTTTTACCGGTGAAGTCGGAGAGGGAGACGGTGTTGCCGTTTGTGTCTTTGGCGGTAAACTGAGGGGCAGCGCACCCAACTGGTAATGTCATAGTTTTGTTTTTCTTGGAATTTATAAATGTATTTTAATTGATTTTGGACTGCTGCTGTCAATCTTGTGAATGCGAGATTCGGGATTGAGTGCGGGAAACGGAAAATTCGCGCTTTGAAATAGTTCGGCTGGCTTATTTTCTGCGTTGACTTGCGAGCGATCGCGTGTTAGATTCTCGGCGTTTTATTAGAAGTTTCTTAGGTAATTAAAATTGCTTACTCAAGTAAAATATGAGAAGTTTCTACACGGTGATTTTCCGAATAAGTGCTGAGGAGGGGTTTTATATCTGTTGATAAAATGGAGGGTGGGACAAGGCAATGCTCCCGAGCAATCTCTTGATAAATTCAAACAATAATTGAATTTATTGGCGAACTGTATGAATGTGGATATGATGTTGGGTTCACCCGTTTTCCTATTCATCACTTACACAAATTTTTGAGTTTTTAAGAGGCACAAACTCAAAATGGTTATGAATTAAAAAAAGTTTAGGGCTAAAAATATTTCTTTCTGTTCAAAGCCTGTCTGAATTTTTATATAAGTTTCATAACTCCCATTTTGCTCTAAATCTGCAATCATAAAAAATATAGTAGCTACTCAAAAGTTCTCGCAATGACTTTTATCCCCTCCGAAGCGTTTAAATCTATTAGTTATCCCGACCGCACCGTCAAAAGAGCCGATCGCGCCGTCCGGTGCAGCCCTTTTCAATTACACTTCTTCCAGACCATCCGCGATAACAGTGTTTTCCTAACTGCGATCGCCTCAAATTCAGGTGTCGAAAGCGGCTACACCCGATCGCCCGTATCCGAACTCGTAGCCGAAAACTCCCTACTCTGGCTGATTCAAGTCGGCGTGTTGCGGCGGGAAGTAGACGGACAAGGGATTACCGACAGTTTTCGCCTCACGCCCCTAGGCCGCCAACTCGTGGAAAAATGGGAACAGCAAGGACAGGGAGTGCCGGCCGCGTCATTGTGCGATCGCATGGGAAATGCCGTTAGCCGCGGGTTGGGAGTATTTCTATGAGGGGTTTTCACTTGCGCTAGTCCGACAGTCCGACAGGGAATGAATTCCCTGTCTCATAGCGAAAGTCGGTTAAAACCGACTGCAAGTGTCAATTCAATTCGATGTTGAGTTTCGCATAAAACCGACTGCAAGTCTAAATTCAAATTGAGGTTGAGTGTCGCATTTCACCTTAATCAACCTCCTCAGTCCTCTTGCAGAGGACTTGCGCTATGAGACAGGGATTTCAATCCCTGTCGGACTCGCCGTCAAACGAGTTAGACCCCTTAAAGCCGTCAAGCGAAGGAGGGGGTTTTAGACCCATTTTCTTGATAAATTAAATGCCCGATCGCTTAACTAATACAAATTAAACTTAAATCAAATAAAAATAATGGTTCAAACCGCTTCTAAACCTTTGAGTCTCGATGAATTTCTCCAACTGTCGGAAACCAAACCCGCTAGCGAATTCATCGACGGTCAAATTATCCAGAAACCTATGCCCCAAGGAAAACACAGCACAATTCAAAGCGATTTGGGTGGTGACATCAACCGGGTGCTCAAACCCCAACGTATCGCCCGCGCCTATTCAGAATTGCGCTGTACCTTTGGCGGTCGATCGACTGTACCCGATCTTGCAGTCTTTACCTGGGAACGCATTCCCCGCGACGAAAACGGCGAAGTAGCCAACACTTTCGCCATCGCCCCCGACTGGACAATCGAAATTCTTTCCCCCGACCAAAGTCAAACAAAAGTCGTCCGCAACATTCTCCACAGTCTCGCCCACGGGACTCAGATGGGCTGGCTGATTGACCCGGAAGAAGAACTGGTATTTGTCTATTTGGCCGATCGCACCATAGCAGTTTTTGAAGAACCGGGCGATCGCATCCCCGTTCCAACCTTTGCCGAATCCTTTAATCTCACCGTCGGTGAAATGTTCAGTTGGCTGACTCAGTAGCGCCACCTCGATTTATGAATGATTTAACCGCAGAGGGCGCAGAGGGCGGGGAGGAGGGAGAAGAGAGATCGCCCTACGGATTTGCTCCGATCAAATGTGCGGTCGATCGCTTATACTAAAATATCTGGTTGTCAGCTCTTCAATGACGAGAGATGACTAAAGTGGTCACTACAAACTTAATTATGATTATTTAACCGGACTTGATATCATCTTTCAAATAACCGCTAACTACTAACAACTAACTACATAAAACGTTTCTCAAAAATGGAAGCTAAATCTTACAAAGACACGGTAAACCTGCCCAAAACCAAGTTTGATATGCGCGCCAACGCCGTCAAACGGGAACCAGAATTGCAACAATTTTGGGCAGATCAAGAAATCTACGATCGCCTTTCGGAAAATAACCCAGGCGACTTGTTCATCCTCCACGACGGGCCCCCCTACGCCAACGGACAACTCCACATCGGCCACGCCCTCAACAAAATCCTCAAAGACTTTATCAACCGCTACCAAATGCTTCGCGGCAAAAAAGTCCGCTACGTGCCGGGTTGGGATTGTCATGGATTGCCGATCGAACTTAAAGTATTGCAAAACATGAAATCGGACGATCGGCTAAATCTTACCCCGATCGAACTCCGCCGCAAAGCCTCCGCCTTCGCGCAGCAAACAATGGAACAGCAGCGCGAATCCTTCCAGCGCTACGGCGTTTGGGGCGACTGGAAACACCCGTATTTAACCATGAAACCCGAATACGAAGCCGCTCAAATCGGCGTTTTCGGTCAAATGGTGCTCAAAGGCTACATCTACCGCGGCTTCAAACCTGTTCACTGGAGCCCGAGCTCGAAAACAGCCCTCGCCGAAGCGGAATTGGAATATCCCGAAGGCCACACGTCGCGCAGCATCTACGTCGGCTTTCATGTGAAAAAATTGTCAAAATCCTTGCAGTCGAAGAAGGCGGGCACGGGGACACCGCCCCTACAGCGCTATATGCCGAGCCTCTGGGCGGCAATTTGGACGACTACCCCCTGGACAATTCCGGCAAACTTGGCGATCGCAGTTAATCCCGAACTGACTTATGCCGTGGTGGAACCGCCGGCAAATTCCCACATCGCCCAACAATTTATGTTAGTAGCTGTCGATGCGGTCGATCGGCTGTCGGCAACTTTTAACACTCAATTAAAAATACTTGCCACCTTCAAAGGCAAAGAATTAGAAGGTTGCATCTACAAACACCCGCTGTTCGATCGCGAAAGTCCAATTGTTGCCGGCGGCGACTACATTACCGCTGATTCCGGGACGGGATTGGTGCACACTGCACCGGGGCACGGACAAGAAGACTTTATCGTAGGAAAACGCTGCGGTTTGCCAGTTTTAACGCCCGTAGACGAGAACGGAAATTTCACCGCAGAAGCAGGACAGTTTGCAGGTTTAAATGTCCTCGGAAACGGCAATGCCGCAGTCATTGATGCCCTTGCAGAAGCAAATTGTTTGATTAAAGAGGAAAGTTACGCTCACTCTTATCCTTACGATTGGCGCACGAAAAAGCCGACCATTTTTCGGGCGACGGAACAGTGGTTTGCATCCGTTGAAGGGTTCCGAGATGAAGCCTTAAAAGCGATCGCGGATGTGAATTGGATTCCCGCCCAAGGGGAAAATCGGATTACTGCAATGGTGGGCGATCGATCGGATTGGTGTATTTCTCGTCAGCGGACTTGGGGCGTTCCGATTCCCGTATTCTACGACGAAGAAACCAACGAACCGCTGTTAAATGAAGAAACGATCGCCCATGTGCAAGCCCTTTTTGCCGAAAAAGGTTCCGATGCTTGGTGGGAATTGTCGATCGATGAATTGCTGCCGGAATCTTACCGCAACAACGGCCGCACTTACCGCAAGGGAACCGACACGATGGATGTGTGGTTTGACTCGGGTTCTTCCTGGGCCGCAGTTGCCCAAGGTCGATCGGAATTAAACTATCCTGCTGATATCTATTTGGAAGGTTCAGACCAGCATCGCGGCTGGTTTCAATCGAGCTTGCTTACCAGTGTAGCAACTAACGGCGTTGCTCCTTACAAAACAGTTTTGACTCACGGTTTTGTGCTCGATGAAAAAGGCCGGAAGATGAGCAAATCTGAAGGCAATGTCGTCGATCCAGCAGCCGTAATTAAGGAATATGGAGCCGATGTTTTGCGGTTGTGGGTGTCTTCGGTAGACTACTCGGCAGACGTGCCGTTGGGCAAAAACATTCTCAAACAGCAGTCGGATGTTTACCGCAAAATTCGCAATACAGCTAAGTTTTTGCTGGGAAATTTGCACGACTTTGACCCCGCAAAAGATGGCGTTGCTTACGAGGAATTGCCGGAACTCGACCGCTATATGCTGCATAGAATGGGCGAAGTTTTTGCGGAAGTTCAAGAGGCTTTTGAAAGCTTCCAATTTTCCCGCTTTTTCCAAACTGTGCAGAATTTCTGCACGGTGGATTTGTCGAATTTTTACTTGGATATTGCAAAAGACAGACTTTACATCAGCGCGACAGATACCCTTCGCCGCCGCAGTTGTCAGACGGTGATTGCAATTGCTGTGGAGAATTTAGCAAGGGCGATCGCACCTGTTTTGTGTCACATGGCTGAGGATATTTGGCAGTACCTTCCCTATCCGACTCCTTACAAGTCCGTGTTTGAAGCCGGCTGGGTGCAAATTGATGCTTCATGGCACAATCCAGAATTGGCTACTCGCTGGCAGTATTTGCGACAAGTGCGCGGCGAAGTTAACAAGGTTTTGGAAAAAGCCCGGATGGAAAAGGCGATCGGTTCTTCTTTGGAAGCTAAGGTTTTGCTGTACGTTCCCGATGTTGAGAAAAGAGAGCAATTGCAAGCTTTGAATCCCAGCAGCGAAGAATTGGTGGATTATGTGCGATCGCAAAATTCAGTCATCGAGTTAGCAGCAGAGGAGAAAGCAAAAGCAGCACAAGATAAACAGGAAGAACAAGCGGCAAAAGTTGCCAAAGTCTTGACAGAAAACACAGTTTATGTTGAGGCGGAAACGATCGCAGAAAAGGGCGATCGGCCTTCTCAGATAGTAGAGTATTCGGTCCCGGAACTGCCGGCTTCAGATTCGCAGCCAATCTTAGATCAAGCGCTCCAATTTGTGGCTAATTTGCCTGAATACGCGGGCAACTTTGTCACAGAATACCAAAAAGCGCTGGTAACACTTGGGCTGTTAGCCTCTGTGGTGATAACGGGTAGAGTAACGCTGGCGATTTTGGATACGATGAATCAGATTCCGCTTTTGGGAGGCTTATTGGAAGTCATCGGCATCTTATTTACAATCTGGTTTGCTTTCCGTCACTTGCTGTTTGCCGCCAACCGTCAACAACTGGGTCAAAAGATTGATTTTATGACAGCAGATGTGGTGGGGCGGACAAACACGCTTGTGCTTGTAGAAACAGAGGCGATCGTACTCGCACCGCCACTAGAGACAGCGCTTGTGCTTGTAGAAGAAACACAGGCGATCGTACAAACAGCCCCAGCCGAGACAGCGCTTGTAGAAACACCCCAAATCCCGGAAGCAGAATTAGTTGCGATCGAACCCAAACCAGAAATTCCTGCTGAAATAGCTGTAACGCACGATTCTACAATGACCGGCAAGGGTGTAGACGAACTGCGGTATTTGTTCATTACTTCGGAAGTTGAACTGGTAGAATCGAATGCAATCCTGCAAGAATTGCCGTACAGTTATCAGTCTCCAGAGTTGGCGATTGGTGTAGTGAAAGCAGACGGGGAAAAGTGCGATCGCTGCTGGAATTACTCGACTCACGTCAGCGAGTCGATCGAACATCCGCTAATTTGCGAACGCTGCGTGTCAGCAGTAGACGACAAATTCTAACGTAGGCTGCGCTTCGGGAAAAATTATTGAGTTTGTGGTAGCCACATTCAGCCCGAAGCGCACCTTACAATGACTTCATTTGCTTATTTCTGATTAAAAAAACCGCAGACGATTTCACCAGGGTTGTTTTGTCCAAACGCCAAAACAGTTCCATCTTTCTTAACTGTAGTGCGATCGCGGCAATTGTAGACTTCTAGAGGCTTTTTCACTCCATCAACACTAAGAATTACCCTGTATTCCCAATAATTTTTTGCACTGCGTTTGATATCGACAATGCAAATCTCGCTTTTTTGATAATTGCGGCATATAGAGGCCTCAGCAGGAAGGGCATTCCAGAAAAAAGATATTAATAGGAAAAAGTAGCAAACACATTTCATCATCTGCGATCGCCTTTTCCTTTACGCTACTCCGAAGCCAGTATGCGGACGCTTGTAAGGTGGATGCAACCCCAACACAATATCATCCTCAGACACTCCCATCTCCACAAATTCCCGTGCAATATCCACTTCTGTCATATTGCGCTGAATCCAAATTTTGCTGTCCTTAATATCCAAATGAATGAAACAGTTGTAGATCCGCTTTAGCCCCTCCCAGCCAACATCTAGTAACTGATAGTGGTCATGTTCCCAATCAAAAACAAGCTGGCATTCAACGTCTGAATTAGGCTTTTCTATCGTTGCTTGTTGAGTGAGCAATTTGCGGATACACTGGCGGTAATGTTCTACTCTTTCCATTCCACAATTACCTCCTTTTGCGGATCGTAAACGACGAGTTTAAGTTGATACACATTGACCGCTTCTTGTATAAATGGCTCTTGAAAAAACGAGTCAAAAGTATCAAAGGGTACTGCTAGATACAGTGTTCTGTCCGGTTCTTTGATTTGTAAGGCAAGCCGATAATTCAAAAATTGACCCAAGGCGAGATGAAAGTCAGTAATTGCAGAGTTGTTGAGGAAGCTTTTAATTTCAACAGCAATTTTTTGCCCTAATTTTTCCGCCGCCAAAATCTTCTCTGCGGCTAAATCAATCTCAAACTTAACACCCTGAATTTTGACGATCAGCGGATCTGCGGTGATTTCCCACTCCTCCTTCTGAAGCGCTTTTTTTACAGCATCGTGAAATAAATCTCTAGCAGCCATTTCTCCCTCATACAGCTTCTATATCTATCTTATAGCAGCGAAAGCGCGCAAGCTGCTGCGATCGCCCTCAAGTGGCGACATCATAAGATAGCTGAACCATACCAGAACTGTATGTCTGACATCCTGTTAACTGCAAAGCTGTAGTGTTTATGGGATTAGTAAATAAAGGAATTCCTTCGCCCAAAATAATCGGGTGCACCGAGAGAATGACCTCGTTGACAAAATTTTGATTCAGGAAATCGCGAATCAGCAGAGAACCTCCCACCAACCAAATGTTCTTGCCCTCAAGCAAGCGTAAGTCATTGACAAAACTCTCTAAATCTGTTACCACTTCGACATCAGAAGTTGCTTGAAAATCTAGATTTTTTGTAAAAACATAACTCTTTTTTTCCTGGTACGGATACTCGCCAAAAGTTAGAACTTGTTCATAAGTTTTTCGACCCATGAGAACCGTATCGATGCTATCTAAGAAGTTACTATAACCGTAATTTTGGTCTGTAAACAGCCAGTCAATATCGCCATTCGATCGGGCGATATAACCGTCCAGACTAGATGCAATGAATAGTACAATATTACGCATGGCAACACCGAGGTTTTGGGAATGATTGGGGCGAGTATCGCCCCAATTACCTTAATTTTAAATGATTTAGTGTCGTGACGGTAGCTTGAGTTCGATACCCAGCTTTTGACCGACATCGATCGCCTTATCAGCAAAATCAGTCATTCCTGCGATCGGAATTGCGATCGCAGTACCCGCCGCTACAAGAGCTGTTAACCTTTTCTTTAATTTGGTTTTATTCCATTGGCTTTCGGGTTTTTTGATTTCGGCTTCGACATCTTCAATATCAATAATTATCTCATCGCGGATGTCTTCGGGAAACTGAGCGGCGGTTTCACGCATTGATGAAATCAGTTTCAGGATTTCTGCCGTATTGGCGTTATTGTTTTGCAGGGACTGATTGCCCGCAACTTCGGCACTGTTCGACGAACCGCCGATATTGCCGGAAAAGTTAGAACCTTGAAAAGCACCTTGAAAGTTGTTGGTTTCAGAAGAATTTTGAGTCATTTTTGCTTCGGCTTTATTAATAATTGGTCTACTAACAGCTCGTTTAGCGATATCTACAAGGTCGTCATATTCTCTTCCGTATTTTTCCATTTCTCGATCGCCCATTTGCTTTCTGCGCCGAAGTTCGATCGACTCATAGCCATCCAGCAACTGCCGCAAATCGAGTTTGAGTTTAAGTTTACCGACACGTACTGTATTCTCGCCCATATCCTCCAGCCCTAGCAATTCATCATAATCCAGCGGATCGGCATCGGGATAACCGGGAACCGGCACCCATTGACTGATTTCCAGATTGGCAAAAGAATTGTGGATTTTGGTAAACGTATCGCGAATCATGCTGAGGAAAGAACGCCGCGTCGATTCCCGCCCGCTAACGGCAATAAAGATTTTCTTATCTTCCGGGTCAGATTTGATCCGGGCGATGTTGTACACCTCAGCGCCTTCCCTGTACTCCAGCATAACCCCCGTGCGCCAGTGGGTGCAGTTGTGGATTTTCTCGTGCATGAGGACGATGAAGCGCGAGAGGATGCTGTCGGGGAGGATGCGGTAGTGATATTGAAATTCCAGCGTTTCGCCTTGGAGTTTGGTATTTTCCGGTTGTTCTTTGGGCAAGATGCCGGGGATGAGGAAAGTCGGCGCGGGACAATGGCTGACGGGGAAGCAGAGTTCAAATTCGCCCATCAACCCGGTGAGGCAGTGGTAGCGGTGGCTGGGATATTTAGTTGAATCCAGGATGCGGCTGAGGTCGGCGTAGGTGAGAATGCCTTTGGTTTTGACTTTGAGTGCGTCGTCGCTGAGGAGGGCATAGATGCCTTCTGTCACCCAGTGGGGATTGAGGATGTTGGTGTTTTGCAGGATCGGGTGTTCGCGGAAGTTGAGGACAATGCCCAGGTTGTGCAGCAGTCCGATCAGTTGGGTTTTGTCGGTTTCTTCCCAGATGTTTTCTTTGCCGCAGATACTGGCGTATTCGCTGATGCTGATGATGTCTTTGTCTAGGTTTTCCAGGCGCTGCTTGACTTGGAACCAGCTTAGCGGCAAAAGATCGTAGACTTCTTTGAGTTCGGAGATTTCGGTGTGGATGGCGTTGCGGAGTTCGTCGATGCCGGTTCCGCTTTGGCAGGAAGTTTCGATAATCGCTTTGATGTTGGGATATTTGTCGCGCAAGGCTTTGCGGTTGAGATCCAGGGGTTGTTCGTCGCATTTGTTGCCGACGATGATGACGGGGGATGCGTCGCCGAAGCTTTCGATCAGTTTCAACCAGTATTCGAGGCGGTTTTCGTCTTCGCTGGTGCGGCAGTTGCACACGAGGAGGTAGAGGCTGCGTTTGGTAAGGAAAAATTGGTGGGTGGCGTGGTAGATTTCTTGTCCGCCGAAGTCCCAGACGTTGAGTTTGACTGGTTTGGTGTTGACTGTAATTTTCCAGTCTGTGATGTTGAGTCCGTCGGTTTGGGACTCGTTGGGGTTGTATTTGTTGTCGGTGAGGCGGTTGATCAGGGAGGTTTTGCCGACGCTGCCTTGCCCGACGAGAAGGACTTTGGCTTCGTTGAGGGGGAGAACTTCGCCGCTGCGGAGTTGGCGCAGGTAGTTGAAGATGGCGGCGGGAGTACCGGGTTCTTCTCTCCGGTTGGCAGGCCCCAGAACTTCTGGAGAAATGGGCAGGGGATTGCGACGGAGGTCGAGTTTTTCAAGTTTTGGCAGTGTTTCTAAGCATTCAGGAATCTTTTCAATCTGATTGTTACTAAGGTCAAGCCATGTCAGATTGGACAGTTGGGCGATCGCATCTGGGATTTGTGTAATCTGATTCTCATTGAGGTCAAGCTTTTTCAGATTGGACAGTTTGCCGATGACTTCTGGGATGGATGTAATCTGATTGTCTCTGAGGAAAAGCCCTGTCAGATTGGACAGTTTGCCGATGACTTCTGGGATGGATGTAATCTGATTGTTACTGAGGACAAGCTGTGTCAGATTCGACAGTTTGCCCATGACTTCTGGGATGGATGTAATCTGATTATTACTGAGGTCAAGCTCTGTCAGATTGGACAGTTTGCCGATGACTTCTGGGATGGATGTAATCTGATTGTTACTGAGGTCAAGCTGTGTCAAATTCGACAGTTGACCGATGACTTCTGGGATGGATGTAATCTGATTGTTCCAGAGGACAAGCTGTGTCAGATTGGACAGTTTGCCGATGACTTCTGGGATGGATGTAATCTGATTGTTACTGAGGTCAAGCCTTTTCAAATTCGACAGTTTGCCGATGACTTCTGGGATGGATGTAATCTGATTGTTACTGAGGGCAAGCCCTGTCAGATTCGATAGTTTGCCGATGACTTCTGGGATGGATGTAATCTGATTGTTCCAGACGTAAAGCAGTGTCAGATTCGACAGTTTGCCGATGACTTCTGGGATGGATATAATCTGATTGTTACTGAGGTTAAGCTTTGTCAGGCTCGACAGTTGACCGATGACTTCTGGGATGGATATAATCTGATTGTTACTGAGGACAAGCTGTGTCAGACTCGACAGTTTGCCGATGACTTCTGGGATGGATGTAATCTGATTGTTACTGAGGTCAAGCCCTGTCAAATTCGACAGTTTGCCTATGACTTCTGGGATGGATGTTAAACCAATACTGGTTAAATTTAAACTCTCTAACTGCTTCATTTCCAGCAGCACTTCTGGCATCGTTCCGAATGGATTGCCGCTGAGGTCGATCGATCGCAAATTTAAGAGCGAGCGTAATTGCTCTGGCAGTGTTCTGAATTGATTGGTAATTAGTTTCGGAGTCAGTTTACCATCAACAAATTCCCAGTCTTCCGTCTTTTTCCCCAACACCAACGTCTCAAGCTGCGTGCACTTCCCAATCTCCGGCGGCAATTCCTCCAAGTCGAACCCCGACAAATCCAGTTCCGTCAATTTTTCCTCGGCTGCTCGGTCAATTCGCCGCACTGCTTCCTCTCGCGTCATGCCCTTTGTCTCTCGGTAGGATTCATTTTATTGTGACAGGAATTTTCGCTTGGTGGGGGGGAATTATCGCCCGTACTCTTGAACCACAAAAACCGGATGACTCAACCCAGGCTGATTCTGCTTTTTGATGCGAATCAGGCGATCGAACAGCGAATCAACATCCTGAAGATAGGCATGAAGAATAGTAACTTGTCCCAAGTAATCTCGATCGTCTTTACACACAATAATTCCTGCATGATGTTCACCGCGACGGTGTAGCGCCACAAAATCATCGCGATTGAAGCTAATTACCGCCCGATTTTGTTCAGTAGCAAATCGGAGAACCTCGTCATCAGGAATCCCTTGATTCGCCTGACCAGCATCATAGGAAGTTAAAACATCACAGTCAAGGCTACGCAAATGCTCGACCATTGCGATCGGGAAATTTTCATTAGAATACAGCCTCACCCTTTCAATCATCGGTTTGATGAGAAACAATAATGCGATCGATTTCTTCCCGGTGGCGATCGTAATAACGCCAAGCATTCTCTAAATCGCGATCCGACAAACCTGGATAATTCCGAAGTAACTCAGCCTCATGGGCCCCCTGTTGGTGAAGCGAAACCAGTGTCCAAACAGGAATGCGGGTGTTGCGAATCCGGGCATTTCCTCCACAGACTCCAGGCGTACTCTGAATCGCCCTAGCTGAGAGTTTTTCTTGAAACAGCAAACTCTCTTCAGGTGTCAGCGACTCAATGACTTGAATTAAGGAGTCAACCAACTGAATGTTCATAGCTGGTAATTTACAGAATATATAATAGTGCGCTCGCTCAAACTATCATAGCAAATTTCCCCAACACCAACCTCTCAAGCGGAGCGCACTTGCCAATCTGTGGCGGCAATTCCTCCAACCCGGCCAAATCCAATTCTGTCTGGCCTTCATCTGCGGCTTTGTCGATTAACTGCAACCACTCCTCTCGCGTCATATCCTTTGTCTTTCGGTAGTCTTCATTTTATTGTGACAGAACCAGATAAACTGGGTTTCCAAGGTCTGCGTGTGATACCTACTTACTTAAACTTTAGCTAATCTAAATATAAACAAATAATAAACCTCAATCTGATGTTTTTTCTCAACAGATGACAAAGGGTGATAAACTGGGGATAGGAAGTTATTTGTCTATGAACCAAATTAAACGTGTTGCCATAGTGGGAGGAACCCACGGAAACGAACTCACAGGAATTTACCTCGTGAAGAAATTCGATCGCGCGCCAGAGTTAATTGGGCGATCGACTTTTGAAACAATCGCCCTGCTAGCCAATCCCAAAGCTTGCGAAATCGGGACACGCTACATCGATATTGACCTCAACCGCTGCTTTCGACAGCAAGATTTAGAAAATCCCCATCTCTCCAGCTATGAAGCGCAGCGGGCGAAAGAAATCTACCGCCTTTTTAGTTCAAAAAACACTCATCTGCCAAACTTAATTATCGATTTGCACAGCACAACATCCAACATGGGGCTAACATTTATTCTCGCCAGCCATCATCCATTTAACCTGCAACTAGCAGCTTATTTAACCTCTGTGTATCCCCACCTCAAGGTACTCGCTTCTACAACCAACAATCATGATAGTCTTTTGCTGCGATCGCTTTCCGAATTAGGCGGTACGCTGGAAGTTGGTGCAGTGCCGCAAGGCGTCTTGGATGCGTCTTTATTTCAGCAAACTGAGCAAGTGGTGTGCCGAATTTTAGACTGCGTAGAAGCCTACAATCAAGGCACAATGCCTGCTGCAAAAAATCCCCTGACTATTTATCACACCATTGGGGCGATCGACTATCCCAGAAACGACAACAGAGAAATTCAGGCAATGATTCATCCTCATCTGCAATCCAGAGATTATGAAGCCCTGAATCCCGGCGATCCGATGTTTTTGACCTTTGATGGTGAGTCGGTCTTGTATGAAGGTAAATCAACCGTTTATCCAATTTTCATTAACGAGGCCGCTTATTACGAAAAAGGAATTGCCATGTGTTTTACCCAAAAGCAAATTGTTGTTAGTCATTAGTCATTAGTCATTTCTAGAGACGGATCTGGTGACAAAAACTCCTCTTTAGAAGCCGTAGTCAAAGAACGCAATTCCTTCCATATTTCCAAACTGAGAATACAGGTAATCAGCCACACCAAACCAGCCGTATAACCAGCAATAACATCGGTAGGCCAGTGAACTCCTAGATAAAGCCGACTCAAACCAATAGCAGCAACTAATACAACTGTCAAGCTGTAAATCCACCAGCGCTGCTTGGGAAAGCGCGTACCCAAGAAATATCCTAGCAAACCGTAAATAACCATTGAAATCATCGCGTGTCCGCTAGGAAAACTGTAAAAGCGAACGTCAACAACGCGCTCCCAAAGTTGAGGTCGAGCGCGGGCAAAAAGTTTTTTTAACAGTAAATTTAAACCGATCGCCCCCCCACCGGTGATCGCAATAGTTGCGGCTTCGGATCGGTGATTGCGCGCTAGCAAAACAATACCCAAGCTCAGACAAATCGCTAGCAGCAACTTCGGCTCGCCCACAAAGGTAAAGCCCAGCATTACTCGATCGCGCAGCGGAGTGTGAAGGCTCCTGAGATATAGTAAAATAGATGTATCGAAAGCGTAACTTTGTTTTCCCAACACGTCTTCGGCAAGGGTGGAAAATCCCCACATCCCCAAAGCAGCAACAGCAAGCCCGGCCAGCCGAATTATCGAAATGAGCGATCGAATTTTAGAACGCATTTTCTAAGTAATTAAAATTTTAAAATTTCCAACTCAAAATAATACCACAAGTATCGGAAACGAAAACGCCTTACCAATCGTCTAGATTCTTGAGCAACTATATTCTGAACCATTAATTGATTTTTCACTACCCACCTCAGCTTTTACATCCCATCGGCGAATGACTATACTCTCCACCAAATACATTTCTGCAATTTTGTTGACCTTGGGGTTGACAAGTCTTTCTAGCTGTGCTAGTAACAGCGGAGTAAGTGCGCCGATCGCCGAAGCCCACACGATCGCCCAGCGTCTCGTCTCGACCGCAGTCGCCCAAAAGCCGAACAACCCGCAATTCGGCCAGCCGATCGACTGTACCCTAGGCAAAGACTGTTTTGTATTGCTGTATTTTGATCGAGAGCCCGGCCCCACTGCCGTCGATTTTGGCTGCGGGCGCCAAACCTACGACGGCCACGACGGCACAGACTTTGCCATTCCCGACGCCAAAGCAATGGCAAAAGGAGTTCCAGTTATTGCCTCCGCTGCGGGCAAAGTTTTGCGAGCACGAGATGGTGTGGTCGATCGGCGTTTACAAAACGATACAGACAAAGCCAGCATCGCAGGCACAGAATGCGGCAACGGCATGGTAATCGACCACGGCGCCGGCTGGGAAGCCCAATACTGCCACCTCCGCAAAGGCAGCGTTGCCGTCAAACCAGGGACGCAGGTACAAAAAGGCACTGTTTTGGGCATGGTGGGAAACTCTGGAATGGCATCTTTCCCCCACGTACACGTAACTTTTCGCTATCAAGGCAAGCCCGTAGATCCGTTTGTCGGCCCCGACGCGAAGGTAGGCTGCAACATCGCCCGCAATCCTATTTGGGACAAGCCTCTAGACTATATTTCCACAGGTTTAATTAGGGCCGGTTTTGCCAATAAGCCGCCCGATATTAACGCCCTCTGGGAAGGACAATTTTCCGAGACTCAACTCCCTGCAAACAGTCCAGCTTTGTTGTTTTGGGTGCAAAGTTACGGAGTGCTCAAGGGCGATCGCGAACAATACAAATTATTTGCCCCCAACGGCACAACCATCGCCGATCAGACCAATGAAATTAAAGCCCCCAGCCGCACTTGGTTGGGTTATGTCGGCAAAAGAAACAGTACAAATTCTCCTCTGACTCCCGGAGTTTGGCGGGCAGAATACCGGTTGATGCGGGGCGATCGAGTTTTGACAGAAGTCAAGCGAGAAGTTGAGTTGCGTTAGTCGCCAAGTTACTCATACCAAATTACTTTGAAAACGAGCATCAAATATGTTAAAATAACAAAAATATTTTTTCATTTTTGATGGTCAAATTTTGGGAGCATCTCATATTTGTAAAAACACTTCTTCTGGCTCTTTACTTCTGACTCTTTCCTCCTGGCTCCTGGCTCCTAACTCCTATTTCTAGCTTGGCTGCTTTCATTGAGATGCTCCCCACATTTTCCTTGCCTCATAATAAAAATGTCATACAGCCAATTCACCAACCTAGAAATGATAGAAACCAACTTTGGCATAACCATTGCTGACAAAGTTGGTATTTTTGCCGATTTACCCGACGCCGAGTATAGCGATCTTCTCAGCCAAACTCTGCAAGAAAACATTTCTTTAGCTTTAGCAATTAATACCGAAAAAGCTCGCTCAGAATTAATTGTCACACCTATTTTAGTAGAACTTAGAAAGCAGTTTAAGTATCAAATTAGCTTTTTTTCAGGAAAAGAGTTTAATGTAGATTTAGAAAAAGGATTAACGGGTTTCTGTGATTTTATGATTAGTCGTTCTCCCGAACAACTCCTAATCAAAGCCCCCGTTGTCGCCTTAGTAGAAGCTAAAAATGATAATATCCAAGCTGGGCTTCCACAATGTATGGCAGAAATGATTGCCGCTCAAATCTTTAATGAAAGAAGAAACAATAATATTTCCGAAATATATGGAGTAGTCACAACAGGAACTAATTGGAAATTTTTACGGCTTAGTAATCAAGTTATGGAAGTTGATTTAAATGATTATTTTATTGATAATATTAGTAAAATAATTGGCATCTTAAAATATTTGATCGATGCAGCTAACCTATGAAACTGGGAGCCAATTTATGAAATTTGCTCAATAGAGATAAATTTAACAATGACTTAACCAGAATTTTTACAAGATCACAAATTATCCGGGACAATCTAGCTTTCATCAGCTTGTTGTCGCCGGCTCGATCACTCCTCCTTCCCCGTCGAACGCGAGCGTTCGGGAGGGTGGTTTGGATGTGGAAAATTTAGGGCAAATTGTTCCAAGCTTGAGCCACAATGTCGCTCAGCCATAGCCTCTGAGCAAAATCGAGCAGATTGTCGTCGGCGAGTACCTCAGCCTTTAATTCATCCAAAGACTGAGAGCGCGATCGAGCTATTTGGATCACACCCGCGATCGCCGACGCCACCAATTCTTCATTCAGTGGCTGCTGTCGCAAAGCAATCATTTCTTGAGGATTCGTAGGAATGGGATAATTCATAGGAGTGCATACCAAAGGGAGTAGATATTCAGCCGTTGCGGGCCAACCGAGAGCAAGAGCGATCGAAAACCTAAAAATCTGAGAACATTGTAAACTTATTTAAAACTCAATAAGTATTCGGGAGTATAGCCTACTTTGCTCCCTTGTCAACTCCCCCATCTTTATTAATTTATTCAGAATTGAGAGCCTAATCATGCAAGAAATTCTTTATCTAGAAGTCCCGACACCGGATACAGCAGCCGTCTGCACTTGGTTGCAGCACGAATTCGATCCCGGAATCGGAGAAAAAATTATTACTGCTGACGGCTTTCGCCTGCTTTCACCAGCCACAACAGCCGAGGTTCTCAAGTCTGGAACTCAAAAGGCCAATCCAAAACCTGCCTTGGCTGACACAAATTCAGGAAACCAAAATTGGCGATCGACAGAACTTTCCACCTTTGTCTGGTCACTGCAGCGCACCACTTATTTAAAAGTCTTTCGTCTAGAAGAGGCGCCTGCGGGAGAAAAAAAGTTCCTGGAAGCTCTGAATCTTGCTGTGAAAAACAAGTTTCCCGATCGCTACCCGGAACCCCCTGTCATAGACCTCTCCAAACAGTCAATTTTTGAGGCTCTTGCTCCCTATTACCCCCTCACCGTCAAATACTTCCAAAAAATGCCTGAAGGCGAATACGACCTCAAGCGCGTCTACTGGTGGGAGCAACGTTGGCGCGAAAGCACTCGCAATCCTCAAAAGCCAAAACAAGTAGTGTTTTTGAAGGAAGAGGGAACAGGGAAGAAGGAAGAGGGAACAGGGAAGAAGGCAGAAGACACTATTTTGGTGTCTGATTCTGGCGATACTTTTTACGACTTAATTTATATTGGCGGGGCATTAGGAGTGATTCACGCCGCAGTCATGGCGAAATTGGGCTACCGGGTGCTGCTAGTTGAACGAATGCCTTTCGGGCGAATGAATCGCGAGTGGAATATTTCGCGGGATGAAATTCAAAGCTTAATTGATTTGGGTTTATTTACTGCTGCCGAAATCGAAACTTTGATTGCCCGAGAATACAAAGATGGCTACAACAAGTTTTTTGATGCTAACAATCCGCCCGTTGCTCAAGCACCAGTTTTGCACACACCAAAGGTACTCAATGTAGCTTTGGACGGCGAAAAATTGCTGAATTTAGCGGGAGTTAAGCTAACAGAAGCGGGTGGGGAAATCTGGGACGAAACTGAGTTTATCAGAGCCGATGTTGAAGCAGAAAAAGTAGTAGTTCAAGGCCGCCACTTGCCGACAAAAGCCGATCGCACTGCATTAGGACGGCTGCTGGTGGATGCAATGGGTTCGGCTTCTCCCATCGCTTGGCAATTGAACGAAGGGCGGACTTTTGACAGCGTTTGTCCGACAGTGGGAGCAGTCATCGACGCAGGATTTGAGCCGGGAGTATGGGATTCCGAGTACGGGGATGTACTCTACACTCACGGGGACATTTCCCGAGGGCGCCAGCTCATTTGGGAGTTGTTTCCCGGCGCCGGCACAGAACTGACAGTTTATCTATTTCACTACCACCAAGTACATCCAGAGAATCCCGGTTCTTTGCTGGAAATGTACGAGGATTTTTTCACAATTTTGCCGGAATACCGGCGCTGCGATGTCGATAAATTGGTGTGGAAAAAACCGACCTTTGGTTATATTCCGGGGCATTTTAGCAGCAACAGCAGCGATCGAGCCGTGGCGGTCGATCGCCTAGTCTCGATCGGCGACGCAGCATCCTTGCAATCTCCCCTCGTTTTCACCGGCTTCGGCTCTCTTGTCCGCAATCTTTTCCGTTTAACAGACCTTTTGGATACAGCATTAAAGCACAATTTGTTGACGGCCAATCACTTAAACCAAATTCGCGCCTACCAGAGCAATGTTTCAGTAACTTGGCTATTTTCTAAAGGCATGATGGTTCCTACCGGGAGCAGTTTGCCGCCTCAAAGAATTAATTCAATTCTCAATACCTTTTTCGGTATTTTGGCAGGACAAAAGCTCACCGTAGCCGAAACTTTTATCAAAGACAGAATCGACTGGCTAACTTTCAATCGACTGGCGCTCGAAGCAGCCGGAAAAAACCCTTCTCTCCTCTTGTGGATTTTAGATTTTGTCACCTTGAGGGATATTTGGCGCTGGCTGGGAAGTTACGTGAATTTTACTCTGCTGGCTGTGGCCAGTTTGCTGTTCGGATGGCTTCCCAGCTTCGCTCGCAGGGTACAACCTTGGTTGGAGCCCCGGTATCCGGCTGTTTGGCTGTGGCTGTTGGCTACCAGCTATGCTCTCACCTACGGCCTGGGAAAGGCGAGAAAAGAGTTTTGAGTTTTGAGTTGTGACTCAAAACTAGCAACTTCAATTCGCTATCGAAAACTCGGCAATTCAATTTCAGCTAGCGATCGGCGTTTTTTAGAAGCCCGCAGCGGACTGGCAATCAAGCTCAGCCAGTCTGGTTGGGCGACTGCTGTGGGTTTTGCCACACTCGATCGCACTTCTTGAATGCCAAAGGTTTCAACAGAGTTCAAAATTTGAAAAGCCCTGGCCAATTCTTGGGCGTCCACTTTGGTAGCAGTTTCGGGTTCAGGCTCAGCCACCGGCAGTTCAGGTTCCGCAACCGGTTCGGCCAAGTCAGTTGCCGGCTCATCAGGCTGGTAGGTTTCGCTCTTGTGCAATTGAATGCCGGATACTTCGGCTAATTTGTTGAGTTCCTGATTGGCTGGGGCTTCAGGCTCGATCGCATCGACAACAACCGCTACCTCTGGATGCTCTTCGGTTTCGGACCAAGGTTGGACAGGGGAAGCGTTAAAGGCTGGCGGCAGCGGAACTTGAGAGCTTTTGACCGTCGCGAGCAAAGATTCTAATTGCGCGCTGGCGCTATCCTCTGCATTGTCAGGCGACTCGCTCCTCGGCGACTTTACCTGCGGCCTGTCCAAACTTCTTTCCAAGGCAGCTTTGAATTGCAGAGTGTGGCGCTGCTGGCGGTGCAAGCGGGCTCGCAATTCCCTGCAAATATTTTCTGTGGCTACTAACTGGTGTAACTGTTCGTTGTAGCGCTGCACAGTAGACGCACATTCTCGCTCAACAGTCGCTAGCCTGACTTGGCTGGTTGCCAACTGACTTCTTAAATTTTCGACTAAAATTTCTTGACTTTGGAGGGTTTGATGGGAAACTTCCACTTTGCCAAACAGCCGCGTCAATTGTTCTTGAGTATTTTCGAGTTCTGCTGTCCGCTGTTCTAGCAAAGTTTCGCGATTCTGCAATGTTTTTTGGGACTCTTCGAGAGCTGTTTCTAGCTGGGCGATGCGCTGTAAAAGGTCGCGGTTGCATTCGTGCAGCGCTTGCATTAGGGTGACTGGGGTCGATCCTTTGCCCTTGGCCTGTTCGGCATTCCCAAGCATATTTTTTAGATTGTCTGAAATCGGGGGCGAGCCCGCCTCAGTCGGCTGTGTCGGAGATTGCGAATTTTTTGTTTCAGGTATTGTAGGAATTGCATCTACACTGATGGCGTTGGGAAAATCTACTGTTTGCCAGTCTTCTTCTGGCTGTTGGGGAACCGTTGCGGGAGGGTCTGTCGCATCGGGGGCGATCGGCTCAAAACCCCCAGCAGCAGCAAAATCTGAGTGCAATGGTTCGGTATCGGATGGAACAGCAGGGTGCGGTTGGTGCTGATGGGCTCGAAGATCAGCTTCTGACATGGCTTTTTATCCCAATACTCACAGGGTCTCAGATACAGTCTATCCTTAGAGATTCTCCAGAAGGAAGCCCCTAAGTGATAGTTTTTGGCATTTTTCCGATTTTTTGGGACGATAACCTCTGAATCGAGTGGCGCGATCGAACTACAACCCGAACTCAAATTCAGGCGTAAGATGCGCCTAGGATCACCATACAGATGTGAGTTTTTCGCCCAGAGTCCTATCAAAATAATTTTTCCCGATCTCTAACGCACTGTTGCGGCATCCGTGCGATCGCCTAAGCTTTAACAACTGCACAATGTTTGTCAATGATTGCTGGAACTTCTGCAGGTGCAATGCGGCTGTAGCGAGTTTTGTCCGGCATCACAACTATATTTGGACCCGCTTTACACTGTTTGAGACATCCGGTTCCCTGTACTGTCACTTTGTCTTCTAAACCGCGCGCATTCAAAGCATTTTCTAAAGCTTTACAGACTCCTCCAGCGCCCCGCTTCAGGCAGTCTGATTTTTGACATACTAATATTTTGGTTTGGGTTTTTGCCGGAGCTTTTACAGTTTGAGCTGCTGTGGCAGAGGTGAATTCGCTTTTGCCGATCGCGCGATCGTCGGATGTCAATACCGCAACAGGCCCATTGGTGGAGTCTAGCTGTTCTGGCGATCGATCGTTTTGACCTTGAGCCAGCTTGAGGCTGCGAGCTTTAAGTTTTATTTTACCGTTTTTCAAGTTGATTTCTTTCTCACCTACAACTTCAACTTTCAAACCGGGCGTCAAAACAGGTAACAGAAATGACCGCAATTCCTTGCACAGTTTAACAAGATATTCTACTCCCCGAGCATTGCTAATTCGCAAATATTTAAGTTTGCAGCCATCTTCAATAATCAGGCCGAGGATTTCTCCCTCTAAACTGAATTCGGAAACTTGCTTGCCAGACTTATACATTGTTATGACTCCTTTAAATCCGTTACATCCGTTACATCTTGTACACTGAGCTTTGCCGAACTTCCTTCTACCTTGAAGCCTTTTGCCAGCAGCACTCCAGCCATTCCACCAGTTCGTCCCGAGGGGCACTGACTTGCCTCAACACGCTCATTAACTGAGCCGCTTGTTTAGCTGTGTTGACTTTTGCCCGCAAAGGTTGGTCAACCGCACACCAGCAGGGAATTTCTAGTTCTTGCAAGCGTTTGTAAACTTGCCACCTATCTAGCCAACTAACTTGCACAATGTCACAAACTTCTAATTCTGGATCTGCTGGATTCATTTTTTAACAACAGTAATAATTTGCATTAATTTTTACCCTGAATGGTAGCGGGTAGAACTTAAAAGCCAGATTTCAGCAGAACATCAAAGATGATCGAAAGCCCTTCCTGAAAAATTCTGCCTTTTGCCCTCTGCCTTCTGCCTTCAGAAGGTTCGCCCCACTTTCAGGAAGCGTTCAGAACTAGGATCTTGTTCAAGCATAACCCAACTGCTAATAATTCTCAATAGGTTTACAAAAAAAATTTCCTACTCTATAAAATCTTCTACTATCGAGGCAGACGCTGCTTGACTGGTAGATTTACGGTGCTAGACTGACTCTATTGGCAACAAAACTGCCTATTGAGAGGAGAACACACATGGCTGAGACTCAGAGTGCATTGAGACCGTTTGGACACATAGCCGAAAACCCAGTTCTACTGGAACATTCAGTCACAGCACCGATTTGTGAAGGAATGAACGCGCTGCTGGCCAGTTTCCAGGCTCTATACCTGCAATATCAAAAACATCATTTTGTGGTGGAAGGGGCAGAATTTTACTCGTTGCACAAATTCTTTGAAGAAAGCTACGGAGAAGCTCAAGATAGCGTCCACGAGTTGGGCGAACGGTTAAACGGGTTGGGCGGCATACCAGCAGCTAGCTTTAGCAAGTTAGCCGAGTTGTGCTGTTTTGAGCCGGAAGCCGACGGCGTATATTCCTGCCGCCAAATGCTAGAACACGATTTAATTGCGGAGCAAGCTATCCTCGGTTTGCTGCGGCGTCAAGCAGGACAAGCAGAAAGTTTGGGCGATCGAGCTACGCGCTACCTCTACGAAAAAATCCTGCTGAAAACAGAAGAGCGAGCCTATCACATTTCGCACTTCCTAGCCCCCGATACCTTAGTGCAGTTGAACTTGAACTAACAATTCTTCTTCTTCCTCTTCCTTCGCGCCCTTTGCGCCTTCGCGGTTCGTTACCTTAGATCAAAAAAAAGCGGGCAGTTTTGTGACTGCCCGCTTTTTTATACAAAGTGCGCTTGTCCGGAGGGGATTAAGGCGCTAAAGCATTGCCGCGCAACAAGCTACCAATGGTTTTGGCGGTAATCTTCATCTGGATGAAAGGATTTGCTGGTACTACTGTTTTATACAAGTAGCTATCGAATGTGAGTTTCTGCACATCGCGATCGGCACACATTTCCACAAAAGCTTCGCGGGTAGCATCGGAACGGTAAAACACGCGCTGCAAAATGTCCAGAACTTTGTAAGTAATGCCGTAGGCTTTATCCCACCGTTTCAGGTAAAGCTTGATTTCCTCTTCAGTCGGAATGCGCGCGCCTTTATTGGAAATCTCCACAATAGTTTCGGCGCACATCCGGCCAGACTTGGCGGCAAAATAGATACCTTCGCCAGAAGACTTGGTAACATAACCTGCGGCGTCGCCTACGAGAGCAACTCGGCCGACAACCCGGCGGGGACGCGGATGTTCCGGGATGGGGTGAGCTTCCACTTTAATAATCTCACCGCCCATCAGTTTTTTGGCAGCGCGGGCGCGGACGCCTGCTTGCAGCTTTTTGATGCTGGCTTGATTTACTTTCATCGTGCCGGTACCGACGGCTACGTGGTCGTATTTGGGGAACACCCAAGCGTAGAAATCGGTAGATACGTCGTCGCCGACGTACATTTCGGCTAAGTCTTCGTAGTAAGCCATTTTATCTTCCGGCAGGCGGATGCGCTCTTGGAAGGCGATCGCATAATTGTAGTCGCCAGCGTCGATCGCCTTTGCTACGCGGGAGTTAGCGCCGTCAGCCCCGATTACCAAATCCACCTTCAGAGTTTTCTGAATTCCCATTGCGCTGCCGTCGGAGTGGTCGGCATAGTGGAGAGTATAGGGGTCTGTATTGTTGCCGGGAATTTCTAATTTGTGAACGGTGCCGTTAATCAGTTTTGCACCCAACGAAGCGGCGCGATCGCGCATGAAGCCATCGAGCACTTCGCGGCGGCACATACCGATGTATTCGTGTGCGTTTTCAATATTGATGTCCACCTCGACGTTGGAGGGGGAGATCATTTTCATTTTTCTGACTTGGCGGTCAATAATACTTTGCGGCAAGTCAAATTCGCTGACCATGCACAGGGGAATCGCCCCACCGCAGGGTTTGGCGTTGTCTAATTTACGCTCGAATAGGTATGTTTCGATTCCTGCTTTTACCAATGTTTCGGCGGCGGAAGAACCCGCAGGGCCTGAACCTACTACTGCAACCCTTAGTGTCAAAGCTTTTCTCTCCAGTTTTTTTCTATAGGCATTACTCAGGTGTGATGGTATCACGGAGTTTGGATGCGGTGGCGTGAAGCAGGGGAGATTTCAATGAAATGAAACAGAGCTTAACAGTTCGATACGAAAATCGGGTTTCCGGCAGTAGGTGCGATCGAATATCTTAAATTTTTTAGTGTAGATGAAGGTAGATGGACGGTGATGTGCGATCGAACATTTTTCCCTATTTTCTAAGAACAGGCTTCCCTAGCCTGTTCCACAAAGAATGAATTTTCTGCTTGTGGGCCGTTGCTCCTAGCCCGCCCGGACATGAACAGGCTTGCCTAGCCTGTTCCACAAACAGTGAATTTTCTGCTTGTGGGCCGTTGCTCCTAGCCCGCCCGCCCTGAACAGGCTTTCCGGCCTGTTCCACAAAGAGTGCATTTGGTTTTTGTGGGCCGTTGCTCCTAGCCCGCCCCTAAGAGGTTAGAACCAGTCCAATAAGTTACATTAAAGTTACTTGCACTTATATCTAAAATTCTTATGCTCGGTAATTTTCAACAAAGCAACCTGCGGATTGAGCTTGAAGCTTCCGAAACAGCGATTAGAGACAGCTTGTTGCGTCCGAGTCAATTGCAGCAGTGGATGTGGCCGCAGCAGTTGTCTAGCGGTTTGCCGGAAGAATTTGCTCAAGGTTTGACCTTTACAAGTTGGCTGGGCCCCGTGGCAGTTCAGCATCACGTTGATATTGCACAGCCGAATTGTCTGCGGCTGTTATTGAGTCAGGGAATTGACGGATTTCACGAGTGGTATTGGGGCGATGGTTGGGTGCAGTCTCGGTTGGAGGGAGTGTCGCTGCTGCCGCTGAATTTGGGGCAAACGGCTAGTTTACTCCGGCTGCGGGAGTTTGTAGCCGGCAAGGGGAAGTAGATCAATGACTCTCCAAAATCCTTAGAACAAAGTCTGGTAGTCCTGCATAGCAACGAAAAATCCTCAACACTTTTAGGGGTCAAGAAGTGTTGTAATCATGGATAAAATACCAGAAGACCCCACATGATTGGAAAGCTTTTTAGATTAGGAAAGACTCTTTCTTACAACAATAGCGAGATATCCTGTAAATCAGGGAGTTCTTGCATCTTTCGATATCAGAAGTTTTGCCCGTATCTTTCCGACAGATTTGTGTCGCTGGCGAGGCAAAACTTTTTTATATGCGACCAAAAAATCTGTATAATAGACGGCACATTGTCTGTCAACTGCTTGGAGGGAATCCGACAAACCTTTAGCACCCATTTCAACTCGACTTCGTATATATAGCCATCCTAAATCATTGGTGAATTTCTTACTCCCTCCCCGCGAGTTCGGGGAGGGTTGGGGTGGGGTAAAAAATTTACGACTCATGTAGGATTGCTATAAACCGCTAGAATTTCTTTGGTTAAGGCATCAATTGGCAGGTCTTTCCACTGCTTCCCTTATTGCGTACAAACGACTACATTTCATCATGTTGGAGCGTTAGCTTGTCTTGGTTTTTTGACTTTACTTGAACTTTCCGGGGGACTGATGCTAATTGTTGAAAAAGACATAGTATTGGAACCAGCGGGGGGACACCCTCGTGACTTTGACAATCGCGACTCAAGATATTTTTTCTAATAAAAGCCGATCTCTCAATTTTTTTGTTTCTTCTGAAATCCTTGGATGTCTGGGATTTTAAAGAAACTGCCTGTGACAATATATACATTTAAAGTTTTGCTTAGCGCTGGGGGTGGGAAAATTTTTAACGATGTTTGGATAACCGAAACGGGGACAATTCATGGAGTTGAGAATTAACCAGGCTTAGATACGTAGGCATTATAACTCATTACCCTTACTCTGCCAGACCACCTGAAAGCCACTTTGCTGCCGAAAAACTAAGAGTGTGTTATAAAAACATAATTTGTTCCTTTCTAAAGCGCTATTCTCGACACAACGAACCCGGTGCGTTTTGACTTGGGTTTAATTTTTAGAAAAAAAATAAATATGCTCTCCATTCCAGGCATTGCCGTCCAGACACTTATCTATGAAAGTGCCAACTCTCTGGTTTACCGGGCCATCCGGAAAGCGGATAACCAGCGGATTATCCTCAAACTTCTCAAAGAGAGCTACCCCACACCTCAAGAGTTGCTACGCTACCGCACCGAATACCGAATCACCCGAGAGCTGAAAGAGGCGGGAGTCGTGCGAGTCTATGACTTGCAAAAATACCAAAACAGCCTCGTGATTCTTGTGGAGGACTTTGGCGGGGAATCCTTGAAAATATGGATGCAGCAGCGAAAGTTTAGCCTCAAGGAATTTCTGCTCCTGGCGATCGCAGCCACTGAAACTTTAGGACAAATTCACAGCGCCAATATCATCCACAAAGATATTAACCCCTCAAATATTGTTTATAACCCGGAAACAGGACAGCTCAAAATTATCGACTTTGGCATTTCCACTCAGCTAACGCGAGAAATGCCAACCCTGAAAAATCCCAACGTTTTAGAAGGAACCCTCGCTTACATCTCGCCGGAACAAACTGGTAGGATGAATCGCTCTATCGATTACCGCACTGACTTTTACTCTCTCGGTGTCACCTTCTACGAATTGCTGACAGGAAAACTCCCTTTTGAGACAGAAGACGCTTTAGAGCTAGTTCACTGCCACATTGCCAGACAACCAGTTCCACCGCACGAAATCGAGCCAGAAATTCCCCTAATTGTCTCGCAAATTGTCAGCAAGCTGATGGCAAAAAATGCGGAAAATCGCTATCAAACTGCATTGGGTCTCAAGCATGATTTAGAAATGTGTCTGGTTCAATTACAAGAAACCGATAGCATAGAAGAATTTGACTTGGGCACGCTGGATCTTACAGACCATTTCCTGATTCCAGAAAAGTTATACGGCAGAGAAACAGAAGTTTTTCATCTATTAACGGCTTTTGAAAGAGTTCGTAATGCTAGTGCCGAAATGATGCTAGTCGCTGGCTTATCGGGCATTGGTAAAACCGCAGTCGTGAACGAAGTCCACAAGCCGATCGCCAGACAGGGTGGCTATTTTATCAAAGGCAAGTACGACCAATTCCAACGCAATATTCCTTTCAGTGCATTTGTGCAAGCATTTCGGGAATTGATGGGACAATTATTATCAGAAAGTGACGCTCAGCTACACAGATGGAAAACCTTGATCCTCACCGCAGTAGGCGAGAGTGGGCAAGTCTTGATTGACGTAATTCCTGAATTAGAACACATCATTGGGGCTCAAAGTCCTGCACTAGAATTGTCGGGGAGTGCCGCCCAAAATCGCTTCAATCTGCTGATGCAGAAATTTGTGCAAGTATTTACCCAAGCAGAACATCCCTTAGTGATGTTTCTGGACGATTTGCAGTGGGCAGATTCGGCATCTTTGAAGTTATTACAACTATTGATGGAAGATACGGGGCATCTGTTAGTATTGGGTGCTTATCGGGATAATGAGGTATCACCGGCTCATCCGTTTATGTTGACTGTGGATGAGATTGTGAAGTCGGGAGCCACGGTGAATACGATTACCCTGCAACCGTTGAGTTTAGCAGATCTCAATCAGTTGGTAGCAGAGACGCTGATTTGCGATTTATCTTTAGCCGGACCTCTGACAGAATTGGTTTATCACAAAACCCAAGGTAATCCCTTTTTCTCGACTCAATTCCTCAAAGCCTTGTATGAAGATGGTCAAATTATTTTTAACCCCCCTCAATCCCCTCTTAGTAAGGGGGGCAGTAAAGGGGGGTGGCAGTGCGATATTAATCAACTTAAATTGGCCGACGCCTCGGATGTGGTGGAGTTTATGGCGGCGCAATTGCAGAAGTTGCCGAAAGAAACTCAGGATGTCCTAAAACTGGCGGCTTGCATTGGGGCGCAGTTTGATTTAGATACATTGGCAGTAGTCAGCGAAGAATTACCAGAACAAACGGAATCAGCGCTGTGGAAAGCCTTGCAAGAAGGACTCATTTTAGTGATTTCAGAAGGCTATAACTTCATTCAAGCAGATGGTCAATCCCCGAATCAGTCTGTTGCTAATCCCACTTATAAGTTCCTGCACGATCGCGTCCAGCAAGCGGCTTATTCATTGATTCCCGACGACCAAAAACAAGCTACTCATCTGAAAATAGGACAGTTACTGCTACAAAGTTCTTCCGAGATAGAAACAGAAGAAAAAATCTTTGATATAGTGGGGCATTTAAATCAAGGAATTGAGTTGATCGATCAATTAAGTGAACGCTCAGACTTAGCCAAACTCAACTTAGAAGCTGGACGTAAGGCCAGAAATTCTACCGCCTACGCTGCGGCCAATATCTATCTACAAACGGGAATTGAGCTACTGACACCTCAATGCTGGCAAACTCAATATGAATTGGCGCTAAATCTTTATGTTGCGGCTGCTGAAATTGCCTATTTGAATGGTGACTTTGATCGTATGGAACAGATGGCAGCACTGGTTTTGCAAGAAGCCCAAACAATTTTAGATCGAGTTAAAATTTACGAAATTCAAATTGCCGCTCAGACAGCTCAGAGCAAGGTATTAGAAACGATCGCAGTAGCAAGAGAGGCACTCTTACAATTGGGGATTGAACTCCCTGCCGAACCCGATCAAGCCAAGATTGGCAAAGCGCTACAAGCCCTTGCGGCCCTCCTCGGCGACCGAAAGATTGAGGAATTGGTTGACCTATCTGTGATGACAAATCCACAGACTCAGGCAGCTATGCAACTGTCTGGTATGTTGTTTCCACCCATTTTCCAGGGAATGCCCGGTTTGCTGCCCCTGCTGAGCTCAACGATGGTGAGTTTATCGCTCTCCTTTGGGAATGCACCCGCCTCGACAGTGGGTTATGCGATGCACGGGATGGTTTTCTGTGCCTTTTTACAAGAGGTGGAAACGGGCTATGGCTTTGGGCAATTGGCACTTTCATTGCTCGATCGGTTGAATGTGCCCGAATTCAAGTCCACAGTTCTACTTTTGTTTGGTGGCTGGATTCAGCATCGCCAAGAATCTCTTTTGGCAACGATACCGACGCTGAAAGAGGGCTATAGGTTTGGCATGGAAACAGGCGACTTTGTAAACGCTGGCTACAACATATATATTTGTTTTTATACTCATTTATTCGCTGGTGTAGAACTAGACACTTGGGAACCAGAAATAGCAAGTTACAGGGCTGTCATGGCGAAGTTGAAACAATATTCTGCTCGGGTTTATTTGGATATGATTCAGCAGACGGTGCAAAACTTGAGGGAAACCCATATTCGGCCGGATTTGTTAATAGGCTCTGCCTACGATGAAACGGTGATGATTCCCAAGCACTATCAGGATAATGAATTCACGGCGATCGCCTGTGCCTGCATCTTCAAACTGCTGCTTGCTTACTGCTATGGCAATTACACGGCTGCCCTAGACCACATTTCCCAAGTCAAACAGTATTTGATGGGAGTATCTGGATCTGCTTTTGTTCCAATTTTTCATTTTTATGCCGCCCTGACGCACCTGGCACTTTTTCGGGCACAGCCAGCAATTGAGCAAACTGAAATTCTTGCCTTAGTGGAAAGTCATCAAAGCACGCTGCAACAGTGGGCCCAAAATGCTCCGATGAATTATCTGCATAAATGGCACTTAGTTGAAGCAGAACGGCAACGGGTGTTGGGAAATAAATCCGAGGCGATTGAAATGTACGATCGCGCCATTTCTGGAGCCAAAGAAAACAAATATGTTAATGACGAAGCCCTGGCAAACGAAATCGCAGCCAAATTCTACTCGGAATGGGGCAAAACAAAAGTTGCTCAAGCCTACATCTTTGAGGCGTATTATTGTTATGTTGAATGGGGAGCCACTGCTAAGGTAACGGATTTAGAAACGCGATATCCCCACTTATTCGCGGTAACTCAACCGGGAAGGAACAACACTCAAACTACCGTAGCAATGACAACGACTGGTTCGGGAAATCACCTAGATATCACCGCAGTCATGAAGGCTTCTCAGGCGATTTCGGGAGAAATTATGCTAGATAAGCTACTGTCTAGCTTGATGAAAATTTTGATTGAAAATGCAGGGGGGCAACGAGGATATCTGATTTTGTTAAGCCAGGGAAAACTATTAATTGAAGCTGAAGGAACAATAAATTCCGCACAAGTGACCGTGTTGCATTCAATCCCCGTTGAAACCTGTCAAGAACTTTCCAAAGCGATTGTCTATTATGTGGCTCGCACTCAAGAAAGCGTCGTACTGGATGATGCTGCGCGATCGGGACAATTTACTAACGACCCCTACATCCAAAAGCATCAGCCCAAATCAATTTTATGTGTGCCGCTGATTAACCAATCTCAAATCATCAGTATTGTTTACCTAGAAAATAATCTGACAGCGGGAGCTTTTACCCCTGAAAGAGTGGAACTATTAAAAGTGTTATCTGGACAGGCGGCGATCTCGATTCAAAATTCTAAGCTTTATACAGAAGTACGCGAAAATGAAAGCAGGCTGGCTCAACTCAACAAAGCTTACGAGCGATTTGTTCCCCATCAATTCCTCCAGTTTTTAGAGAAATCAAGCATCATTGATGTGGAATTGGGCGACCAAGTGCAGTTAGAAATGTCGGTGTTGTTTTCCGACATTCGCGACTTTACCACGCTTTCGGAAACTATGACGCCGGAGGATAATTTCAAATTTATCAATTCTTATCTCAGTCGCATGGAACCCGTCATTAATGAAAATAAGGGGTTTATCGATAAATATATTGGCGATGCGATTATGGCGCTGTTTAGCGGTGAGGCGGATAATGCGGTGAAAGCGGGAATTGCTATGCTGCACCGTCTCGTTGAATACAATAAATACTGCGCCAACGCTGGCTGTGCCCAGATTCAGATTGGGATTGGGATTAATACGGGTTCTTTGATGCTGGGAACGGTGGGCGGGCCAAATCGCATGGATGGGACAGTAATTAGCGATGCGGTTAATTTAGCTTCTCGCGTGGAAAGTTTGACAAAAAATTATGGGGTGGCGCTGTTAATTACCCAGCCAACTTATGCGCGCCTGAAAAATCCATCTCTGTACACAATCCGCACTCTAGACACGGTAAAAGTTAAGGGAAAATCCGAAGCTGTGACGATTTATGAGGTGTTTGATGCAGATCCCCCAGAAATTAAACAAGCCAAGTTAGCTACGCTGGAATTGTTTGCAGAAGCTAGGGCACTTTACTCGGAAGGGAAGTTATTTGAAGCGGCGCGGCTGTTTTCCGAGTGTTGGCGTCAGAATCCGGGCGATCGCGTTGCTAAAATTTACTGGGAACGCTGTGAGTCTGCATTGGTGACTCGCACAAAAATCAAAGACAGGCTACACCATTTACATTAAGCGGTTGCTATACCTGAACATCACAGCAAAAGTGCGATCGACTGTTGACGCACCATACAAACTAGGCGATCGAAATCGGGTAGGTATGTTGTTGCGCTAAAGCGCTAAAGCGCCACAACATACGAAGTCTAAAAAGTTACTGCCTCAACTATACTGCTGGCAGTAACTCCTTTCAATACAGCTAAATATTCCCCTGTTACCTGATACTGAATTATCGTATCGCTAACATGAGCGCCTGTTCCTTGAGAAATATTTAGGGCTTGCTGAATAAGTTAAGAAAAATCACGATAGCAATTGAGGAATGATTCAAGTTCAGCGACACATAA